>NZ_JBVKAT010000001.1:120025-217339 GCF_055598485.1 Streptomyces sp. NPDC107521 | reverse complement strand
GGCTCCGGGGCGGGAGTGCGCGGCCCGGGGCACGCGTTCCGGGTTCGGAGCGCGGGTTTTCGGCGGGCGCGGTGCCCGGACACGGGGTTCCCGGGCGCGGGGTCCCGGAGGCGGGGTCCCGGGGCGCCGGGGCTTGCGGGTCCGCGTGCGCGGGGCGCCTGGCCCCGGGGTGCGTACGGCGGTGGCGGTCGCCCACCGCGCCGGACGGGCCCGACCGGGTTTACCCGGAGGCGGCCGGACCCGGGGCCTCGCCGGACCGGCACCCCACGGGCCCTCGTCCCGACCTTCCCCGGCCGCCGGCGCCCTCCGGGCCGGTCCCGGTGGTTCCGTCGCACCGGCCGGCGAGTCCGCCCCCGAGGGGCCGGCCGTCGTCCGGTCCCCCGGCGGCCCGTCCCCCGCCGACCGGCGGCGCGTTCGGCGGGGGCTGCGGTCGGCGGGCGACGGGCGACACGGGTCTTCGGCGCCGCCCGCCCGCCCGGTCAGTCCTTGCCGAGGAGCTGGTTCATCTCCGTGATCTCGGCGTTCTGCGCGGTGACGATGTCGCCCGCGAGGGCCTTCGCGGGGCCGTGGAGCCCCTTCGCCCGCTCGGCCTCGGCCATGTCGACGGCGCCCTCGTGGTGCTCGACCATCATGGCCAGGAACATCCGGTCGAACTCGGCCCCCTCGGCCCGCTTCAGCCTCTCCATGTCCCCGCCGGCCATCATGCCGGGCATCGAGGAGTGCTCCGAGTGGTCCATGCCCGGCATCGAGCCGCCCGCCTCCGGGACCCGCTCGCCCCAGGACGTCAGCCAGCCGGTCATGGTCCTGATCTCCGGGTCCTGCGCCCCGCGGATGCGCGCGGCCAGGTCCCTGACGCCGGCCGACGCGGACCGGCCCCCGGCCAGCTCCGCCATCTCCAGCGCCTGGCGGTGGTGCGGGATCATGCCCTGCGCGAAGGCGACGTCCTGCGCGTTGTGCGCGCCCCGCGCCGCCGTGCCGCCGTCGGCCCCGGTGGGCGCGGAGGCCGACGCCCCCGCGCCGCCCCGGCCCGGGGTGCCGCCGTCGCTCCCGCAGGCGGCGAGGACCAGCGCGGCGGTGGCCGTCACCGCCGCGAGCGCCGTCCGGCGGGCGAACGGACGGCGCGGGCGGACGGCACCTGCCGCGCGGAAGGTACGGATCTGCTTCATGGGTGAACTCCTGTACGGGAAGGGGGGGATCGGCACGCCTCTGCGGCACCCGTCGCCGGGACGGCGGGGTGCTGCGCGGCGGTGCCTATATCCGCAGGAGTTGCAGTTCGGCCAGGGAGGGCGGCGCGCGGGCGCCGTCGGGCGCCCCGGCCGCGCGGGCGCGCGCGACCGTGTCGCCGGGGGCCGCGGGCACCGGGTCGGCGGCGGGCGGGGCGGGAGCCGGGGCGTCGTCCAGCGCGCCGGAGGAGCACATGGCGTCGGCGTGGTGCGCGTGACCGCCGCCGCAGCCGCCGCGGTCCTCGACGCACCCGGCGTGCGCGGGGGTGCCGGGCGGCACTGCCCCGGTGCCGGAGTGGGCGGGGGCGCTCCCCGTGACGGCGCGCGCCGCCGGGAAGGGGTCCGCTCCCGGGGGCCCGGCGGCTGCCCCGCCCGCCGCGCCGGTGGCCGGACCCGCCGCCTCCGTGAGCCCGTTGCCGACGGGTCCGGCGGCGGTCCGCCCCGTGACGGCGTGCCCGGTGACCGCGTGCACGGTCGCCGCGTGCCCGGTCACGGGGTGCCGGGGCGGCGGCTGCGGGAGGCTCCCGCCGGGCGCCAGCCCGTGCATGCCCAGCAGCCCGGCGAGCAGCCCCAGCACGCACAGGGCGTACCACCGCCCCAGGGGCGGTCGTCGGCGCTGCCCGGCACTCCTCACGGGCCCCATCGTAGGAACTCCCGGGCCGGGCAGGGCTGTCGGGCCCCGAAGGGGCGGCCCGGGCGTGGCGCGGGGACCGGGCCGGCTCCACCCCGGCCGAGGAACCCCGTGGGCCCCGAAGGATTCCCGGGGCCCTGACCGGACGTGCCCGTGGGGTCTCCGGCGGGGAGCCGGTGGCCGGTCCGCCGCCCGCCCCACTCCGTGTGCCACGTTCCGCCCGGCCGAATACGCTGGTGTACCGAGCCGTTCTGTCCGTTCCGCGAAGCGGGCGGCCGCGCAGCCACCTGCGCCGACCGCCGTCGCCGGGCCGGTGCCGTGGCGCGGGTACGCGCCCGGTCGGCGTGGCCGCGTCGCGCGGGAGCGCCGGGCGGGGCGGCGGAGGTGCGCCGCGGGCGGTTCCGGTGGGCGGGGGACGGGCCGCGGCTGCCGATCCCGAGCGTTTGGAGGCCCGGCCGTGTCCGTAAGGAAGAAGAACCCGGTGGTGGTGCCGCCGGAGGACGACGACGCCGCGGACGTCGCGATGCCCTGGGCGCCCCGGGACCGCGTGTGGTCGGGCTCGAAGGCGGAGTCCCGGGCCAGGGCGTGGGCGGACGGGGACCCCGTCAAGCTGGCGAGTGTCTTCCTGTACCGCAGGCCCGGGGGCAACCCGGCGACGGAGGCGGACTACAAGTTCCCGGTCGCGGACATCGTGGACGGGCGGCCCGAACGGGTCCTGCACGCGGTGCACGCCGCCGCCGGACGGCTCGATCGGGCGGCGATCCCCGAGGAGGCGCGCCGCCGGGTGAAGGACCGCCTGATCCGCCTCTACCACTCGGCATCCGAGGCGTTCGACGACCCGACGATCAAGCCGCCCTGGGAGTGACCGGCACGGTGACCGGACGGGACGGCGGACGGGCCCCGGCCCGGCGGACGGCCGCGCGCGGGCGGCAGGCCGGGGGGAAGAAGGACGGACCGGACCCGGTGCGTCCTGACCGTCCCGGCCGGCGCCGCCCGGCTCCTCGGGCCGCCGGACCCGGCGACCTTCGTCCCCGGAAGGCGTCCGCCACCGGCCCGGGACGCGACGACGCCCACCGTCCCGAACCGGGCCGATGGGCATCTCTGTCGCCGTGTCCCCGCCGTCGGCGCGGGCCGGGGGGCGGGGTCCTGGTGGGCGCGGACGGTTTCGAACCGCCGACATCCTGCTTGTAAGGCAGGCGCTCTACCCCTGAGCTACGCACCCAGGACGAGACGACAGCCTACATGGACACCGGCGGTGCCCCGCAAACCTGTCCCCGGCCCTGATCCGCCCCCCGATTCCGGCCTGGGGATAACCCCACCCCGAATCAGGGAGCGGCCCGGATGCCCCGGCGGGCCCCGGCTCCGTACGGTCGTAGAGCATCACCGCCGACCGTCCCGAAGGTCCACCGCAGGACCGTCCCGAACGCCGCGCCGACCACCGTTCCGGAAGCGCCCCGCCGTCCGCGGCGGACGCCCCGGACCGGCCGTTGCACGGCCTCCGCGCCACTCGTCCCAGGGGGAGAACCACCATGTCCGCCCGCTCCGTACCCGCCCGCGCCCTCGCCGTCGCCGGGGCCGTCGCCGTCCTCGTGGCCGGCCTCGCCGCCTGCAACGACGCCTCGGACGACCAGGATCCCGACCGGCGGAGCTTCTCCCTGCCGGGCCGCACCCTCACCATCGACTCCGACGACTCCGACCTGGAGATCGTCGCGGCGGACGGGCACAGGGCGGGCGCCGTCGAGGTCACCCGGTGGTTCAAGGGCTCGGTCGCCGTCGGCTCCAAGCCCGAGGTGACGTGGAGGATGGAGGGCGACCGGCTGACCCTGCGGATGCGCTGCTCGGGCATCGTGGCCGACTGCTCGGCCCGGCACCTCATACGGGTCCCGCGCGGCGTCGCCGTCACCGTCCGGGACGGGGACGGCAGCGTCCGGGCCCGGGGCTTCGAGGAGCCGCTGACCATCCGCAGCGGGGACGGCTCCGTCCACGTCACCGATTCCAGCGGCCCGCTGGAGCTGCGCACCGGCGACGGTCAGGCGCGGGCCGAGGTGTCCTCCCGCCGGGTCGTCGCCCGCACCGGTGACGGCTCCGTCCGGCTCCAACTGAGCGCGGTGCCCGACCTGGTGGAGGCCCGCAGCGGAGACGGCTCGATCTCCCTGACCCTGCCCCGCTCCGCGTACCGGGTGACGACGCGGACGGGGGACGGCTCGGCGAAGGTCTCGGTGCCCCGGGACGACGACAGCGCCCACGTGGTGAACGCGCGCACCGGCGACGGGAGCATCACGGTCGACGCGGCGGACTGACCGCCCCGTGTGTTCGCCGGTCACGGATGGGACAATGGATCCTGGCAGGACGGACGACACGGGAGAGGGATGTGACGGCGACTCCATCGCAGCCGTACTCGCCGATGGTGCCGCGCGCGCATCGCCGCCCGCCGCACCGGTTCCGGGACCGGCGGACACCCGGCGCGGCTCGTGACGCGCTGGCGCTCATGGGGCTGCCGCTGCTCGGTCTGCTGGTGCTCCCCGCCGCGTTCGCCGGGGGCGGCACCCGGCGCTGGTTCGGCGGGCGGGCCGAGAGCCAGCGCGCCCAGGCCCAGGCCGCCAAGGACGCCGCCGCGGCCGCCTTCTACGAGCTGGACACCGCCCAGCGGGACCTGCGGATCTCCGTGGAGACCATCGCGGCCGTGGACTCCTCCCCCGCCGCGCGGCGGGCGCTGGACGCCTTCGAGGCGCTGGGCCGCCGCATCGACGAGGTCAGTCACCAGTACATCGGCGCCGTCGACGCCCACGACCTGGACCGGGACGACCTGGAGGCGTCCACCGCCACCCGGGCGCGCACCGAGCTGACCGCCGCCAAGGACGCGCTGGACCAGGTCCGGCGGGAACTGGACCGCTACGCCGAGGGGCTCGGCCCGCTGCTCGGCAAGGCGGAGACCCAGCTCGCCCGGCTGGCGCCCGCCGTCGAGCGGGCCCGCCAGGCCCTGCGGGCCGCCTCCGGCGCGCTGGACGCCGCCCGGGAGTCCGGGCTGAAGGCCGACGGGCTCGCCGCCCGGCTGGCCGCCCTCGGACCGGAGCTGACCCTGCTCAACCAGGGGGCCGGCCAGCACGGGGTGCCGCAGACGGTGGAGCGGGCGGAGCGGGTCACCCGGGAGGCCGAGGCCATCCGCGCCGAGGCCGAGCGGCTGCCCGGGCTGGCCGCCGAGACCGACCGCCGCCTGGTCTCCCTGCGCACCCGCGCCCAGGCGCTGACCACCCGGGCCGGGCAGGTGGAGCCCGTCCTCAGCGAGCTGCGGCGGCGGTTCACGGCCGCCTGCTGGCAGGATCTCCAGCAGGTGCCCGAGCAGGCCGGGGAGTCGGTGCGGCAGGCGGAGCGGAAGCTGGCCGAGGCGCGCGCCGCGCGCGACGAGCAGCGCTGGCCCGACGCCACCTCCCTGCTGTCGACGGCGCGGGCCCTGCTCAACGGGACCGACGAGGCGGTCTCCGCCGCCGGTGACCGGCTGCAGCGGCTGAACGCCGTGCAGAAGGACCCCCAGCAGGAGATCGACCGCACCCGGTTCGCGGTCCGCGACGCGCAGCGGCTGGCCATGGCGGGCCGCCACACCCCCGACCCCCGGCACGCGCGCCCGCTGGACGAGGCGGTGGCCCGGCTGGACCGGGCGGTCGCGACACTGGAGGACCGGCACCCCGACTACTGGCACTTCCTCACGGAGACGGAGGCGGTGCGGCACACCGCGGCGGACGTCGTCGCCCGCATACGCGAGGAGCTGGGCTCCGGCCAGTGAACGGAGAGCCGCGCGCGGGGCTCGCCGCCCCGGTGGCCCGCGCGCGGCCCCGGGGCCGCGCCGGAGCCCGCGCGCGGTTCTGCGGCCTGCGCGCGGCCTTCCCCCCGGCCCCGTGACCGGACCTCGCGGGGCCAAGCCCCGGAAGCCGGAACCGGAGCCCGAGGGCCGGGCACCGTGGATGGAGCCCGCGACCGTGTCCCCGTGACCGCACCGGCGACCCGCGGGCCGCGGACGGACCGCCCGGCCCGCTCCGTGGCCGGGACCGCCCGAACTCGCTCCATGAGCGGCGGCCCCGCACCCCGGGGTCCGAGGGCCGAGAATCCAGCGGCGGACCCCGCCCCCGGTTCCCCTGAGACTCAGGGCTCGGGGCTCGGGGCTCCCTGAGCCGGTCCGCGAACCGGGCTCCGTGAACGGGCCCGTGTCCCGCTGCCGCGAGCCGGACCTCATGGGGTCCGGCTCATGAGGTCCCGCTGCCGCGAGCCGGACCCCATGAGCCGGAGCCCCGCGCCCCGGAGTCGGTGAGCCGGGCTCCCCGAGCGGCCCCGCGTCCCGGCGCCCTGCGTAGGGTTCCGTGGACGGGCCCGTGCGCCGGCTTCCCGAGCCCCTTCCCGAGCCGGGGTCCCCGGAGCGGAACCCGTGCGCGGAACCCGTGCGCGGAACCCGTGCGCGGGACCCCTCACGGGCTCCGTGGACGGGCCCCGGACCGGATTCCGGCGGGGTCGCGCGGGCCCGGCCCCGGTCGCCGCGCCCGCGTCCGGCGGTGAGCCGCCCGGGGCCGGGGCGGCCGGGAGCGGGCGCGGCGACCGGGAGCGGGGTCCGGGCGGCCGGGAGCGGGCACCACAACCAGAAACGAGGCCCGAGCAACCAGAAGCGGGCACCACAAACGGGAGCGGAGTCCGGGCGGCCGGGAGCGGGCCGCCGTCGGTCACGGGTCGGTTTCGCGCGGGCCCCGGCCGGGCCGGGCGGGTGGCCGTTAACCTGTGGGCATGCCTCGCTACGAGTACCGGTGCCGCAGCTGCGGAGACACCTTCGAACTGAACCGTCCCATGGCCGAGTCCGCCGACCCGGCCGTCTGCCCGGCCGGGCACGGGGACACCGTGAAGCTGCTGTCGACGGTCGCCGTCGGCGGCTCCGCCTCCGCGTCGGCCCCGGCGCCCCCGTCGGGCGGCGGGGGCGGCTGCTGCGGGGGCGGCTGCTGCGGCTGACCCCGCCCGCCCCACCGGCGCGGGCCCGCGCCCACCGGCGCGGCAGCTCGCGCCCACCCGGGCTCGGCCCGGACCCGGCCCGCGCCCGGCGGAGTTGCGCCCCGCGCACCCCGCCCCGCGCGGGGCCCCGCCCCGCTACCGCCGCCGGGCCGCCCTGAGGAACTCCCGCAGGATGCGCTCCCCGGCCAGCACCCCCCGCTCGGGCAGGGCGGTGACCGACGGTGCCGACCAGCCCGTGTCGGCCAGTTCGCCGTGGCCGGGGCGCCAGCCCCGGTCGGCGGCGAGCAGCAGGTCCGCGTCGAGGAGGGAGTCCCCGGCCGCGAGCACCGGCTCCGCGCCGCTGCGGCGGACGACCTCCCGGACGGCCGCGCTCTTGGTGAGCGGCGCGGGAACGGCGTAGATCTTGCGGCCCTGGAGGGAGACCGTCCAGCCGCGCTCACCGGCCCAGGCCGCCAGTTCCTTCACCCAGCCGTCGGGCAGCAGCTCCCGTTCGACGACGAGATAGACGAACAGGTCCTCGGCGACACGGATCTTGCGCACCCAGGACGGGTCGGCGGTGCGCGCCAGGTGCTCGCGCACCTCCTCCAGCGGGGCGCACCGCTCGGCCAGCCGGGCGGTGACCTGCGCGTGCCAGGCGGGGTCGGAGACGCCGTCGACCAGCAGGTGCCCGCCGTTGGCGCAGATCGCGTACGTCGGCTGGGGGCCGGGCAGGTTGACGCGCTGGTACTGCTTGCGGGTGCGGGTGGTGACCGGCACGAACAGCGCCGCGTCGCCCAGGTCGGTCAGCAGCCGGGCGGCCCGCTCGGTCAGGAAGGACAGCGGCCGGGCCTCGTAGACCTCCACGCACAGCAGGCGCGGCGCCCGCAGGTCGGGCATGGTCAGGCCGAGCGCGGCCGTGGAGTAGATCAGGGTGCGGTCGAGGTCGCTGGCGACGAGGACGGTCATCGGCCCGTCACCGCCCGGCCGTCGGCGCCGGTCGCCCCGCGCGTGTACCGGGGGTGGATGAGCCCGACGCAGGTGTACGGCAGGCCGGGCACCTCCTCCACGGGCACCCCCCGCTGCTCCGCCAGCAGGCGCACGTGGTCCAGGTCGCTGCCCGCGTCCGGCCGGGCGAGCACCTTCCAGGGCACCCGGCGGAGCATGACCCGGGTGGTCTCGCCGACGCCGGGCTTGACGAGGTTGACGTCGTGGATGCCGTACTCCTCGCTGATCCGCTCGACGGCGGCCCAGCCCTCCCAGGTCGGTTCGCGGTCCGCGGACAGGAGCCGTCCGACCTCGCCGTCGACCGTCTCCGCGGCCTCGGGGAAGCGGGCGGCGACGGCGTCCAGGAAGTCCGGGGAGAGGTCGGCGCCGGCCAGCTCGCGGTAGAACTTGGCGCCGTGGAAGTCGTGCGGCCCCACCAGGTCGGCGCGGAGCACCGTGCGCGATATCAGGCCGGAGACGGTGGAGTTGAGGCAGGCGGAGGGGATCAGGAAGTCGTCCCGGGTGCCGTAGGTGCGCACGCAGGAGCCGGGGTCGGCGAGGACCGCGATCTCCGGGTCGAAGCCGGTGACGCCCTCGGCCGTCTCGAACTCCCGTATGGCGTCGGCCAGTTCGCGGGTGATGGCGCCCTTGCCGGTCCAGCCGTCGACGAAGACGACGTCGGCGGGGTCGTGGTGGCGGGCCAGCCAGCGCAGGGCGTTGGCGTCGATGCCGCGGCCCCGGACGATGGAGACGGCGTAGTGCGGCAGGTCCAGGCCGTGCCGGTAACGGGCCCAGCGGCGCATGAGGACGCCGACGGGGGTGCCCGCGCGGGCGAGGGAGACCAGGACGGGGCGGGGCGAGCGCTCGGTGAGCACGATCTCGGTGACGGCGGCGACGGCCCGCGCCAGCCGGGCCCCGGACGCGGCGAGGGCGGTGTGGAACAGCTCCTGGTACTGGGCGCCGGGCTGGAACTCCACGGGCAGCGACTCGGCGTAGTGGGCGCCGCCGCTCTGGATGGCCTCCTCGCGCTCCTCGGTGGGCGCCTCCAGGGTCACCTCCGAGAGGTCCTGGAGCAGCCAGCCGACCTCGTCGGGCGCGTACGAGGAGAAGGCGGGGCCGCGGAGTGGCTCGGGCAGCATGGGGGGCCTTTCGGGGGCGTGCGGCGCGCGCGGCGTGTACGAGGGGACGACCGCGAGCAGGACGTGCGGGACGTGGGCGGCGAGCCGGGCCGTCAGGCCGTCGGGGGCGTGCAGCGCGGGGGTGTCGGCCACCGAGTCGACGACGGCGACGACGGTGTCGAAGCCCGCCCCGGCGACGTTGTAGGCGTAGCGCTCGCCGGGGCCGTCGGCGGGGCCGTCGTGGGCGGGGAAGGCCAGCCGGGTGCGGATGGCATAGCCGGGGTCGTCGACCGCGAGAACGGGTGAGCGGGTGGTGGTGGAGAAGCGCACCTCGGTGTCCGGGAGGATCCGCTCCAGCTCGGTGCCGAGCCGCAGCGGGGCGTACATCAGCTCCTCGAAGCCGAGGACGAGCACCCGGCGGGCGCCGTCCGGCAGGGCGCGGGCGAGGCGCTCCGCCATGCCGGGCAGGGCGGCCTCCAGGCGTTCCCGCTGGGCGGGGGTGAAGCCGTGCCGTCCGCCGTCGGGGAGCCCGGCGGGCCAGCCCACGTCGACCCGGGCGACGCCGCCACCGGCCCGGGTCGCGGCGCCCGCCCCCGGAGCACCGGACGCGGCGGGGGCCCCGGATGCCGCGGGGGCGGCGGTCCCGGCGGGCGCCCCGGTCGTACCGGACGCGGCGCCCGCACCCTCCGTACCGGGGGCGACGGGGACACCCGGCCCGGCGGGCGCGGCCGTTCCGGCGTACACGGCGGTGGCCCCGGCCGCGGCGGGCACGGACGCGGTGGTTCCGGACGCGGCGGCCCCGGACGCGGGCGCCGTCGCGGCCTCCTGCCGGGCGACCAGTTCCCGTCCGCGTTCCAGCACGTCCCCGGGCAGCCGCACGGTGCCCGAGGCGGTCGCCACCAGGTCCACGCGGGCGCCGATCCCCCGGGCGAAGTCCGTCAGCCGCCCGGCGTCGGCGGGCGAACGCATGTCGACCAGGGCGACCACGACGTAGTGGTCACGGGGGTGGCGCTCGTGCAGGGCGCGGATGGTGTTGAGGACCGTGTTGCCGGTGGAGAACTCGTCGTCGACCAGGACCAGCGGCCCGTCGCCGGCCAGCAGGGCCGGGTCCTCGGGCAGCAGCAGATGGGAGGTGGCGTGCGAGTGGGACTCCTCGAAGCCCCCGGCGGTGGCGGCCCCGGCGACCGGGCGCCGGGTGGAGTGCAGGTAGGGGGCGGTGCCCAGGCCGTCCGCGACGCTGTGGCCGAGTCCGGTGGCGGTCTCCGCGTACCCGAGGACGACGGCCCGGCCGGCCGCCTCCTCGCCGAGCAGCGCCCGGACCCGGCGGCCGAGGGCGACGCCGTGGCCGTGGACGACGGAGGGGGCCTGCGGGACGTGCTTGCCGAGCACGTGGGAGACGAGCAGGTGGGCCCGCTTGGGGTTGCGGCGCAGGGCGAGGCCCAGCAGTCCGGTCAGGGCGGCGTCCCCGGCCAGCTCGACGCCGAGGCGCCGGGCGACCCAGTCGCCGGACCAGGCCCCGGTCGCGGTGGGGGCGGGTGCGGGTGCGCTCCGGTCGCCCTGGTGCATGTCCTCGTGTCCTCCGTGGTCCGTGGCGCCCGCGGCGGGCACCCCGTCGGGTCCGGCCGCGCGGTCCGCGGCCGTGTCGCGTCCGGCGCCGGCGCCTCCGGCCCCGGGGTGTCCGGCGCCGGGGTGTCCGGAGCCGGCGTGTGCGGCGGGTGCGGCACGCTCGTGCCGGACGCCGTCGGGCCGGGCGTCCGCCCGCCGGGCACCCGCGGGGCCGCCCGGCCGGGGGTGGTCATGGGCGGACGGCCGGTGCCCGGGGCGGCCGTCGGCCGTGGCGTCGTGCGCGGGAAGGTCGTGCGCGGCGTCGTTCATGTGTCCTCGTGTTCAGTCGGGCAGGCTCGCGGTGAGCAGTTCCACGAAGCCGATGTCCTCGCCCGCCACCCCGAAGACCTCGGCGCGCAGCAGGGTCCGCTCCGCCCAGGCGCGGTGCGGCTTCACCTCGTTCATCTTGTTGGTGTACGCCGACCGCAGGACGCCCCCGCCGCCGCGCTCGGGCCGCAGGATGTCCCGGGCGTCGCTGAACTCCTCGTGGCTGACGACGGACAGCGCGTGCACGACGGGGACGTGCGAGGGGTGGATGCAGGTCTTGCCGAGCAGTCCGTTGGCGCGGTCCAGGGAGATCTCGCGCAGCAGCCCGTCCATGGCGTGCTCCAGCAGCCGGGCCCGCAGTTCCTCCGCCCGGCCCTCCAGGAACGGGCTCTGCCGCAGCTGCGGCTTGAACAGCCGCTCCTGGGCGCGGAAGTACTCCCACACCGGTCCGGTCACGGTGAAGCCGGAGCCGTCGGCCCGGCCCAGCATGTTCACCACGTCGGCGATGACGGAGGCGACGACCTGGACGTCGTAGGCGGTCATGTCGGGGTCGCGGCGCAGCCCGTAGGAGGAGCAGAAATCGGTCACGCCCAGGCGCAGGGCGAGGACCCGCTCCCGGTACTTGTCGACGGCGCGGTAGATGCCCTCCAGGGTCTGCACCCGGGTCTCCCGGTAGAGCAGTTCCGGGGACTCCAGCACCGGCATGGCGAACAGCCGCCGGCCGCAGGCGGCCTCGGAGTCCGCGAGGGCCTCCAGGAACGGCACGCCCCGCTCCTCGGTGAACTTGGGCAGGACGAATCCGGACAGCATCCGCACCGCGGGCCCGAGGCGCCGCACCAGGGCGGGTATCTGCCCGGGGGTGCGGACCCGCACGAACAGCAGCGGGATCTCCGCGCCGGGACGTTCCGCCAGGTCGGAGAGGTGCCGGACGAGGTTCTCCTCGCCGGCGGCCACGTCGGCGTCGTCGATGGAGTCCTCCAGGCACAGCACCATCGAGACCACGCCCCGCGCGGCCTGCTTCAGGACGTCGTCCGCGAGCGTCGGCCGGGTGGCGGGGCTGTACAGCGTGGCGCCCAGGGCGGCGGCGAGCAGGTGGGCCGGGGAGTCCGCGGTGAAGGCACGCGGCTCCCGGTGGAACAGGCGCTCGCGCACCTCTGGGGCGACGTGACCGAAATGACGCATGAGTACTCCCCCGTGGTGTCTGAGCCACCGGTGCGGTTGTCCGAAGGTGGCCGGTAATAGTACGTAGCCGTCGGTGTCCCCGGTTCCCTCCGGACATGAACGGAGAGTGACCCGGACGGGCGGCCGGCGGCCGGCCGCGGTGGTGCGGCAGGGGCCCGAGTACCCTCCCCCGCGTTGTCGTGACCAGGACCGAGAGGGCAGGATGACGGCATGACGCACGCGATGGTGAAGGGGTCGAACATCCCGCTGCACGCCACCACGGTACGCGCCGTGCTGCGCTGGACCGCGGGCCAGGGGGTCCCGGACGTGGATGCCTCCGCCCTGCTCCTCGGGCCCGACGGCCGCGTGCGCTCCGACGAGGACTTCGTGTTCTACAACCAGCCCCGGCACCCCTCCGGGCAGGTCTGGCGGCTCGGCAAGAAGCGGATCAGCGAGGGGCTGACCGACACGATCCAGACGGACCTGTCCGGTGTGGAGGGCTCGGTCGGCCGGATACTGCTGGTGGCGTCGGCCGACGGCGTCACCTTCGACCGGGTCAGGGCGCTGCGCATCCTGCTGTACGACGCGGCGGCGGCCGACGCCGATCCGCTGGCGTACTTCGACGTCAAGCCCGAGACGGGCCGGGAGACGGCGCTGATCTGCGGCGAGCTGTACCGGCGCGGCGAGGGCTGGAAGTTCCGGGCGCTGGGCGAGGGCTATTCGAACGGGCTGGTGGGCCTGGCGACCGACTTCGGCATCTCGGTGGACGAGTCGGAGGCCGCCGCGGAGCCGCCGCCCCCGGCGGCCACACCGCCGCGGCCGCTGCCCGCCGCCCCCGAGCCGACGCCGCTGCCGGCGGCCACGCCGCCGCAGGCCACCCCGCCGCAGGCGTTCCCCACCCCGCCGCAGGCGTTCCCCGCCGCGCCGCAGCCGTTCCCGGCCGCCCCGGGGCAGGACCCGGCGCCGCTGCCCGCCGCCGCGCAGACCCTGCCGCCCCGGCCGGCCGGCCCCGCCCCCGTGGTGGCGCCGGACCAGCCGACGACCGTGCAGCCCGTCCCGTCGTACCCGCTGCCGCCGGAGCAGCCCGCCGGGGTGCCCGCGCAGCCCGCCTACGGCTACCCGCCGCAGCCCCCGGCGCGCCCGGCCCACGGCTATCCCCGGCCCGCCGGGCGGCCGGAGTTCCGGCTGCCGCCGCAGGGGCCTCAGTTCGTGGGGCGCTGACACCGCGGGGCGCGGGCCGCCGACGCGGTCCGCGCGGCGCCGACACGGCGGTCCGCCGGACGGCGCACGGGGCCGGGCACCGCGCGGGGCACACGCCCCGCCCGTGCGCCCGGCGCGCCCCCGGGCTACGCCTTGGTCTTGTAGCCCCGCCCCCACTGGAGCCCCCAGCCGTAGAGCCGGTCCAGCTCGCCCTGGAAGCCGTAGACGTACTTCACCTCGCGGCGGACCATGATCTCGTCCTTGACGTTCTCGATCATCATCACGGCGCAGGAGCGGGCCTGCGGCTGACGCTCGTCGAGGCCGATCTCGATGCTCGGGCCGTTGCTCGGGTAGAGGGTGACGACGGCGTGCGTCCGGTCGAAGGCCGGGGTCTGGTCGTAGATGTACACGAAGACCAGCAGGCGCTTGATGGCGTCCCGGTGGTCGAGGTTGACGTACATCGTCTCGCCGGAGCCCGAGCCGAACCGGTCGTCGCCGCTGAGCTTGACGTACGGCGGCGCGTTGACGTCGCCGAGGTAGTCGCCGAGCGGCTGGACGACGCCCTTGGTGCCGTCCTGGAGTTCGTAGAGGCAGCCCAGGTCGAGGTCGACGTTGACCATGCTCTGGCTGTGGCCGACGACCTCCGGGGGCTTGAGCGCCCGCAGCGGGTGGCGCAGCAGGCTCTCGCGCTGCGGGCCCATGAGGTCCGAGGTCCGCATCCGCCAGGTCAGGTTGACCCGGAGGTGGCCGCTGGCCGCGTCCTGCTTGGTCAGCGAGACCCTGTTCTGCCGTCCGGTGAGCTGGATGGAGTTGGTCGCCGCGTTGCCCGGGTCGAAGACGCTCTCGCGCCCGCGCCACAGTCCGTCCAGTAAGCCCATGTCCGCCCCCACCCTCGCCGTCACCGCCGACGGGGCGGCCCCGGGGACTTCTCCCTCCGGGCCGCCCCGCACAGAGCGTTCCTCACCCCGGGCGCCTTCACACCTCCGGTGGGTGCACCGGGGGCGCACCGGGCGCCGGGTCCTCCGTCAGGGTGTCACACCGCGGAGGGTTGCTTGTCCTGTTCCCCGTCCGCGCCGCCGGCCGCGGCGAGCGCCCGGTTGCGGCGCACCGAGGACCAGAAGGACCAGCCGATCAGGACCACGCCGATGAGGCCGGTGATGATCTCGTTGATCTGGTACTGGATGGTGACCAGGAGGAGGACGGCGAGGGCACCGATCGCGTAGTGGGCGCCGTGCTCCAGGTAGACGTAGTCGTCGAGGGTGCCCTGGCGGACCAGGTAGACGGTCAGGGACCGGACGTACATGGCGCCGATGCCGAGGCCGAGGGCCATCAGGACGATGTCGTTGGTGATGGCGAAGGCGCCGATGACCCCGTCGAAGGAGAAGGACGCGTCCAGGACCTCCAGGTAGAGGAACATGAAGAACGCGGCCTTGCCGGCGAGGGCGATCGCGGACTTGGGCCGGCCGCTGCGCGCGGCGGCCTCCTCGGCCTCGTGCTCGGCCTCCTCCTCCTCTTCGAGCTTGTCCTCGAAGTAGCCGGAGAGACCGCCGACGATCATGTAGGTGATCAGTCCCGCGACGCCGGAGATCAGGACCGTCTCCGCCTTGTCGGCGTGGGTGCCGCCGTGCTGGTGGGCGTTGGCCGCGAAGGTCATCGCGGAGACGAGCAGCACGATCAGGGCGACGCAGACCGACAGCATGTCGATCTTGCCGAGCTTGGCGAGCGGGCGCTCCAGCCACTGGAGCCACTTGATCTCGCGGTCCTCGAAGACGAAGTCGAGGAAGATCATCAGCAGGAACATGCCACCGAACGCGGCGATCGACGGGTGGGCGTCGGTGACCAGTTCCTGGTAGCGGTCCTTGTCGGTCAGGGCGAGGTCGACGGCCTCGATCGGACCGAGCTGGGCGCTGACGGCGACGATGACGACCGGGAAGACCAGGCGCATGCCGAAGACGGCGATCAGCACACCGATGGTGAGGAAGATCTTCTGCCAGAAGGCATTCATCTTCTTCAGGATTCCGGCGTTGACCACCGCGTTGTCGAAGGACAGCGAAATCTCCAGCACGGAGAGGATCGCGACGACGCCGAAGGCGGTCCACCCCCCGTAGAAGACCGCCGCGACCAGGCCGAGCGCGGTCACCGCGAACGACCAGCCGAAGGTTTTCAAGAGCACTGGCTACCCCATCGTGTGTGTACGGGTCTCCCCCGCGCCATGTCCGGCTTTACTCGCCGTTGACCCGTGAGTCTAGGGCCTGCCGCTGCGGCGCTACCACGAGGGAGTCGGCACCCGGGACAAGGGGGCCGCCCGGCGGGACGGGGCGGACGCGCGCCCGGCCCCGCCGGCGGGGCGTCACGAGACGTTGACGCCGAAGTCGAGGGCGATGCCGCGCAGACCCGAGGCGTAGCCCTGGCCGACCGCGCGGAACTTCCACTCGCCCTGGTAGCGGTAGAGCTCACCGAAGATCATCGCGGTCTCGGTGGAGGCGTCCTCGCTGAGGTCGTAGCGGGCCAGTTCCTGGCCGTCGGCCTGGTTGACGACGCGGATGAAGGCGTTGCCGACCTGGCCGAAGGTCTGGCCGCGCTCGTCGGCCATGTGGATGGAGACCGGGAAGACGATCTTGTCGCAGTGGGCGGGCACCCGGGAGAGGTCGACCAGCAGCGACTCGTCGTCGCCCTCGCCCTCGCCGGTGAGGTTGTCGCCGGTGTGCTCGATGGAGCCGTCGGGGCTCGTGAGCTGGTTGTAGAAGACGAACCACTCGTCGCCGAGCACCCGTCCGCCGCTGCACACCAGCGCGCTGGCGTCCAGGTCGAAGGGTGCGCCGGTGGTGGAACGCGCGTCCCAGCCGAGTCCGACCAGCACCTGTGTGAGGTTCGGTGCGGCCTTGGACAGGGAGACATTTCCGCCCTTGGCAAGCGTGACGCCCATGCTGATGGTCCCTCCCCGGGGATGGTGCTCGTGTGGTGGTGCGCGTCCGGCGCCGCACGGCGGGGGTGCGGCGCCGGACGCCCGGGGCCCGGTCGCCCCTCGGGGGCGGCCGGACCCGGCCGCCCGGAGTGTCAGACGTTCACACCGAAGTCCTGCGCGAT
This sequence comes from Streptomyces sp. NPDC107521, assembly GCF_055598485.1. NCBI lineage: Bacteria > Bacillati > Actinomycetota > Actinomycetes > Kitasatosporales > Streptomycetaceae > Streptomyces > Streptomyces sp. NPDC107521. The sequence goes on along the minus strand of NZ_JBVKAT010000001.1, from coordinate 201,098 downwards.
GCCGCGCAGACCCGAGGCGTAGCCCTGGCCGATGGCGCGGAACTTCCACTCCGCCCCGTGCCGGTACAGCTCGCCGAAGACCATGGCCGTCTCCGTGGAGGCGTCCTCGGACAGGTCGTAGCGGGCGATCTCGGCCCCGCCGGCCTGGTTGACGACGCGGATGTACGCGTTGCGCACCTGGCCGAAGGACTGCTGGCGGTTCTCGGCGTCGTAGATCGACACCGGGAAGACGACCTTCTCGACGTCGGCCGGCACGGCGGCCAGGTTGATCTTGATCAGCTCGTCGTCGCCCTCGCCCTCACCGGTGAGGTTGTCGCCGGTGTGCTCGACGGAGCCGTCCGGGCTCTTCAGGTTGTTGAAGAACACGAAGTTGCCGTCGCTGCCGACCTTGCCGGTGTTGTTCAGCAGCAGCGCGCTGGCGTCCAGGTCGAAGTCGGTGCCGGTCGTGGTGCGGACGTCCCACCCCAGTCCGACGATGACCGCGGTGAGGCCGGGGGCCTCCTTGGTCAGCGAAACGTTGCCGCCCTTGCTGAGGCTGACTCCCACGAGTCCTCCCTTGGTGTCCGGGGGCCGATCGCCCCGTGGTGCGTTGGATGTCGTGCGTTGCGTGTCGTGCGTGGATACCGGATCAACGATCCGATCCTAGTGACGGGTTCCCCCGCCGCGCGTCCCCGCGCGGGGGACGGACCGCGGACTCCGGCCACCCGTGCCGCGCCCCGAAGGCGCGGCGGGGTCACAGGGAGTCGAGGGCCTTCACGTACTCGTTCAGGTCACGGGCGTCCGGCAGGCCGTTGACGACGGTCCAGCGGACGACCCCTTCGCGGTCGATGACGAAGGTGCCCCGGACGGCGCAGCCCTTGTCCTCGTCGAGGACGCCGTAGGCGCGCGAGACGTCGCCGTGCGGCCAGAAGTCGGAGAGCAGCGGGTACTCCAGGCCCTCCTGCTCGGCGAAGACGCGCAGGGTGTGGATGGAGTCGTTGGAGACGGCCAGCACCTGGGTGCCGCGGTCGGAGAACTGCGGCAGGTTGTCGCGGACCTCGCACAGCTCGCCCGTGCACACGCCGGTGAAGGCGAACGGGTAGAAGAGCAGCACGACGTTCTTCCGGCCGCGGAAGTCGGACAGCTTCACGGTGGCGCCGTGGTTGTCCTTGAGTTCGAAGTCGGGGGCCTTGTCGCCGACCTGGATCGCCATGGGTCCTGTCCGTCCCTTCGTGGGGTGATTCGCTCGAACACCCGTGGGGTGATTCGCAGGAACCACCCTACGCAGGGATCTGCCCGGACCGCGGGCGGGCCGACCGTGGCCGGCCCGCCCGGGTCCGGATGCTGCGGAGCCCGGCGGCTACCGCTTGGACTTGGCGGCCTTGGGCGTCGCCAGTCGGCTGCCGCTCCAGTCCTTGCCGACGCTGACGCTCTTGGACGCCGTCAGCCCCGCCGTCGTCGAGGCCTCCGAGATGTCGCTCGGCTCGACGTATCCCGGACGGCCGGTCTTCGGCGTGAGGAGCAGGATCGACCCGCCCTCCTCGATGTACGTGGTGGCATCCACCAGCGCATCCGTCAGGTCGCCGTCGTCGTCACGGAACCAGAGCACGACGGCGTCAGCCACGTCCTCGTAGTCCTCGTCCACCAGTTCGCCCTCGACGGCACCTTCGATGGCCTCGCGGAGCTCCTGGTCGACGTCGTCGTCGTAGCCGATCTCCTGGACCACCTGTCCGGGCTGGAACCCCAGCCTGGCGGCAGGGCTCGTCCGCTCCTCCGCGTGGTCCGCGGTCGCGCTCACGGGTTGCCTCCTGATCATGTCTCGGTGAATGTCTCTTGAGCCGCGCGCGTACGCACGGCTTGGCCGTAGTCCACACGGGCGGGACGGATCGCGCAAGTACCCGGCCTCCGGGACCGCCGAAACGGTGACGATCCCGGCCGTGTCGCCGCAACTCCCGCACCGCCGTTCCGCCCGAGGGTGACGTGCACCACACCTATCTGCCCCGTTTGCGCATTTGGGAACCCTGTGTGGGTACGAGACCCGGATGAACACGGCCCCGGCCCCCGACGGGACCGGTTACCCCACGGTACAGATGACGTTTGCCCCCGTGAGGTACACGATGGGGAAACGGCGCCCTCATCCGGCATCCGTGGCCCTCCGACAGCGAAGGAACAGCGTGGCTTCCGCATCCGACGGCAGTCCGATCATCATCGGCGGCCTCCCGAGTCAGGTTCCGGACTTCGACCCCGAGGAAACCCAGGAGTGGCTCGACTCGCTCGACGCCGCCGTCGACGAGCGGGGGCGCGAGCGCGCCCGCTATCTGATGCTGCGCCTGATCGAGCGGGCCCGCGCCAGGCGCGTGGCCGTGCCCGAGATGCGCAGCACCGACTACGTCAACACGATCGCGACCAAGGACGAGCCGTTCTTCCCCGGCAACGAGGAGATCGAGCGCAGGATCCTCAACGCGACCCGGTGGAACGCGGCGGTGATGGTCTCGCGGGCGCAGCGCCCCGGCATCGGCGTCGGCGGCCACATCGCGACCTTCGCCTCCTCCGCCTCCCTGTACGACGTGGGCTTCAACCACTTCTTCCGGGGCAAGGACGGCGGCGACGGCGGCGACCAGGTCTTCTTCCAGGGGCACGCCTCGCCGGGCATCTACGCCCGCGCGTTCCTGCTGGACCGGCTGACCGAGGAGCACCTGGACGGCTTCCGGCAGGAGAAGTCCAAGGCCCCCCACGCGCTGTCCTCCTACCCGCACCCGCGGTCGATGCCGGACTTCTGGGAGTTCCCGACGGTGTCGATGGGGCTCGGCCCGATCGGCGCGATCTACCAGGCGCGGATGAACCGCTACCTGGAGGCGCGGGGCATCGCGGACACCTCCCGGTCCCACGTCTGGGCGTTCCTCGGCGACGGCGAGATGGACGAGCCCGAGTCGCTGGGCCAGCTCACCATCGCCGCCCGCGAGGGCCTGGACAACCTGACCTTCGTGGTCAACTGCAACCTCCAACGGCTGGACGGCCCGGTGCGCGGCAACGGCAAGATCATCCAGGAGCTGGAGTCGGTCTTCCGCGGCGCCGGATGGAACGTGATCAAGCTGGTCTGGGACCGTTCCTGGGACCCGCTGCTCGCCCAGGACCGGGACGGCGTGCTGGTCAACCGGATGAACACCACGCCGGACGGCCAGTTCCAGACCTACGCCACCGAGTCCGGCGCCTACATCCGCGACCACTTCTTCGGCGACGACCACCGGCTGCGCGCCATGGTCGAGCACATGACCGACGACCAGATCCTGCACCTGGGGCGCGGCGGGCACGACCACCGCAAGATCTACGCGGCGTTCAAGGCGGCCAAGGAGCACCGGGGCCAGCCGACGGTGATCCTCGCCAAGACGGTCAAGGGCTGGACGCTGGGGCCGAACTTCGAGGGCCGCAACGCCACGCACCAGATGAAGAAGCTGACGGTCGACGACCTCAAGCGCTTCCGCGACCGGCTGCACCTGCCGATCTCCGACCGGGAGCTGGAGTCCGGCGCCCCGCCGTACTACCACCCGGGCCGGGACACGGAGGAGATGCAGTACATGCACGACCGCCGCAAGAGCTGCGGCGGCTACGTGCCGACCCGGCTGGTGCGGTCGGAGCCGCTCGCCCTGCCCGGCGAGGCGACCTACGCGAGCGTGAAGAAGGGGTCGGGCCAGCAGTCCATCGCGACCACGATGGCCTTCGTGCGGCTGCTGAAGGACCTCATGCGGGACAAGGAGCTGGGCAGGCGGTTCGTGCTGATCGCGCCGGACGAGTACCGCACGTTCGGCATGGACTCCTTCTTCCCGAGTGCGAAGATCTACAACCCGCTGGGCCAGCAGTACGAGTCGGTGGACCGGGACCTGCTGCTCGCCTACAAGGAGGCGCCGACCGGGCAGATGCTCCACGACGGCATCTCGGAGGCCGGCTGCACCGCCTCCCTGATCGCGGCCGGATCGGCCTACGCCACCCACGGCGAACCGCTGATCCCGGTCTACGTCTTCTACTCGATGTTCGGCTTCCAGCGCACCGGCGACCAGTTCTGGCAGATGGGCGACCAGCTCGCCCGCGGCTTCGTGCTGGGCGCCACCGCCGGGCGCACCACCCTGACCGGCGAGGGCCTCCAGCACGCCGACGGCCACTCGCAGCTCCTCGCCTCCACCAACCCGGCGTGCGTGGCGTACGACCCGGCGTTCGGCTTCGAGATCGCGCACATCGTCGAGGACGGCCTGCGCCGGATGTACGGCGGCGACGAGGAGCACCCGCACGGCGAGGACGTCTTCTTCTACCTCACCGTCTACAACGAGCCGATCCGGCACCCGGCCGAGCCGGAGAACGTGGACGTGGAGGGCATCCTGCGGGGGATCCACCGCTTCAGCGAGGGCACCTCGGGCTCGCTGCCGGCGCAGATCATGGCGTCCGGCGTGGCGGTGCCCTGGGCGGTGGAGGCGCAGCGCATCCTCGCCGAGGAGTGGGACGTGCGGGCCGACGTCTGGTCCGCGACCTCCTGGAACGAGCTGCGGCGCGAGGCGGTGGCCTGCGAGGAGCACAACCTGCTGCACCCCGAGGAGGAGCAGCGGGTGCCGTACGTGACGCGGAAGCTGTCCGGGGCCCGGGGGCCGTTCGTGGCGGTGTCCGACTGGATGCGGTCGGTACCGGACCAGATCGCCCGGTGGGTGCCGGGGACGTACCAGTCGCTGGGCGCCGACGGCTGGGGCTTCGCGGACACCCGGGGCGCGGCGCGGCGGTTCTTCCACATCGACGCGCAGTCGATCGTGGTGGCCGTGCTGACGGAGCTGGCGCGCGAGGGGAAGGTCGACCGGTCGGTGCTCAAGCAGGCGGTGGACCACTACCGGCTGCTCGACGTGAAGGCGGCCGCCCCGGGGGCGGCGGGCGGCGACGCCTGACCGCCCCACCCCGCGGAACGCGCGGCGGCCGGTCCCCCGCGGCGGGGGACCGGCCGCCGTCCGCTCAGATGTGGCCGACGCCGGAACCGGCCTCGGCGTTGGCGCCGCGCTTGGTCAGGAGGGCGACCAGCACCGCGACGACCGCGACCCCGGAGGCCACCAGCGAGGCCAGGCTCATGCCGGAGATGAAGGTCTCGTGCGCCACCCCGGCGATCTTGGCGGCGGTCTCCGGCGGGGTGCCCTCGGGCACCGGCGGGACGCCGACCCGGACCGCCTCGGACGCCTGGTGGAGCTGGTCCGGCGGCAGTTCGGGCAGGCCCGCGGCGGTCCAGTTGCCGCCCAGGTCGCGGTCGACCTTAGAGGCCATGACGGCGCCCAGCACGGCGGTGCCGAGGCTGCCGCCGATCTGCATGGCCGCCTGCTGGAGGCCGCCCGCCACGCCGGACAGCTCGATCGGCGCGTTGCCGACGATGACCTCGGTGGCGCCGACCATCACCGGTGCGAGGCCGAGGCCGAGCAGGGCGAACCAGAGCGACATCACGGCACTGCCCGTGTCCGTCTCCAGGGTGGAGATCCCGTACATGGCGAGGGCGGTGAAGACCATGCCCGCGGCGAGCGGGACGCGGGGGCCGACCTTGGTGATCGCGGCACCGGCCAGCGGGGAGCCGACGATCATCATGCCGGTGAGCGGCAGCAGGTGCAGGCCGGCGTCGACCGGGCTGAGGCCGTGCACGTTCTGGAGGTAGAAGGTCACGAAGAACAGGCCGCCCATGAAGGCGATGGCCATCAGGACCATCAGGACGACGCCCGCCGACAGCGGCACCGAGCGGAACAGCCCCAGCGGGATCAGCGGCTCGCGGACCTTGTTCTCCCAGAGGGCGAACAGGACGAAGCCGATCACCGAGGCCGCGATGAACAGCCAGGTCGTGCCGTCGCCCCAGCCCCAGCCGGGTGCCTTGATGAGCGCCCAGACGAGGCAGAACATGGACGCCGACAGCAGCAGGATGCCCAGGACGTCGAAGGAACGCGGCGCGTTCTCGGCCCGGTGGTCCCGCAGGATCAGCACGCCGAGCACCAGCGCCAGGACGCCGACCGGGACGTTGATGAAGAACACGGACTGCCAGTTGACGTGCTCGACCAGCACGCCGCCGAGGATCGGGCCGCCCGCGGTGGAGGCGCCGATGACCATGCCCCAGATGCCGATGGCCATGTTCAGCTTCTCGGCGGGGAAGGTGGCCCGCAGCAGGCCGAGCGCGGCCGGCATCAGCAGGGCGCCGAACAGGCCCTGGAAGACGCGGAAGACGACGACCATGACGATGCTGCTCGACAGCCCGATGGCCCCCGAGGCGACGGCGAAGCCCGCCGCGCCGATCAGGAAGGTCTGCCGGTGGCCGAAGCGGTCACCGAGCTTGCCCGCGGTGATCAGCGCGACCGCGAGGGCGAGGAAGTAGGAGTTGGTGATCCACTGGACGTCCGCGAGGCTGGCGTCCAGGTCGTCCTGGATGGCCGGGTTGGCGATGGCGACGATGGTGCCGTCCAGCGCCACCATCATGACCCCGACGGCGACGGTGACGAGGGTGACCCACGGATGCCCGCGCAGCCCCGCGGCACGGGCCGGCCCCGACGGGCCGGGCGCGTCGCCCTCCGGACCCGTCTTGTCGATGGTGGTCTGACTAGTCATATGGGGAGGCTAATGACAGCGACTGACAATTGACAAACGGGTTCACTAGTCGGTAACTGACATGTCATCCCGCTATCGCCTGAACTGCGAGGTACCGACACCGCGAGGTCCGGCCACGCGGGAAGGGCCGTCGCGGCGGGGCGGACGACTACGGCGGCGGGGACGCGGCCGGCGGAGGAGAGACGTTGATGACGGTCGACACGGCCCCGGCGGCCGGGCGCACGCCCGAGGGCCCCCGGCCCGGACTGCGCGAGCGCAAGAAGCTGCGCACCCGGGACGCGCTGCTGCGGTCGGCGCTCGGGCTGTTCACCGAGCGCGGGTACGAGCGGACGACGGTCGACGACATCGTGGAGGCCGCCGAGGTCTCCCAGCGCACCTTCTTCCGCTACTTCGCCAGCAAGGAGGAGGCCGCGTTCTTCCCGGCGCGGCTCTCGGAGGCGCACTTCGTCGAGTCCGTGCGCGGCCGCCCGGCCGGGGAGGCGCCGCTGGACACCCTGCGCCGGGCCCTGTCCGCGAGCTGGGACGGCATCGGGGAGACCGTCGGCCAGGTGGTGCCGCTCGACCTGCACCTGCGCTTCTACCGGACGGTCGAGTCCACGCCCGCGCTGCTCGCGGCCCATCTGCGGCGCGCCACGGAGCTGGAGGAGGAGATCGCGCGGATCATCGCCGCGCGCGAGGGCCTGGACCCGGACGCCGATCCCCGGCCGCGGGTGGTGGTGGCCGTCTTCGGCGCGGTGCTGCGGGCCGCCGAGCGGGTCTGGTCGGCGCGGGACGACGCCGGGCTGGCCGAGCTGCGCGACCTCACGACCTCCCACCTGGACCGGGTGGAGACCACGCTCACCGGGACCTGGCACACCTCCCCGGCCGCCGGGGGCCGTTGAGCCGGTCGCGGGTCCGCGGGCAGGCGGCGGGCGTTCGGCGGCGGGCGGTTCCAGGACCGCGCCCGGGGCCCGGGGTCGTGCCGCCGCCCCGGGGCCTGCGGCGGCGGCACGGCACGGGGTTCCCCGGGCCGGGGTCCCTCGCGCAGGACTCCCCCGGGGCCGGGGCGGCGCACGGCTCCCCCGGGCCCGGACCGCGACGAGCGGCCCCCGGAGCCGGGCCGCGGTGGGCGGTCCCCGGAGCCGGATCGCCGTGGGCGGTCCCCGGAGCCGGGCCGCGGTGGGCGGCCTTCCCACGGACCGGGTCGCGGTGGGCGGCCTTCCCGGCAGGGGCGCGGCACGCGACTCCCCGGGAACGGACTACGGTGCGCGGCTCCGCCCGGGACCCGGTCGCGGTGGGCGGCTTCCCCCCGGGCCGGGCGGTGGTGCGCGGCTCCCGGGGGCCCGCCCCTGGGTCTTTCCTTTGGATCGGGCCGGATCAGGGGGCGGGGTCGGGCGCCGTGCGTCGCGAGGCGGAGGAGGGAGTCGGGGCGGAGCCCCGGCGACCGACGACAACGTGGCGAGGCGCGGCGCCCGACCCCGCGAGCCCGGCCTGATCCAAACGAGAGGCCCTAACCCTCTGACACGAAAACGAAACGTGATCCGCGCCACTTGGCTCACGCGGGGCCCCACCGCTCTCCTAGGGTGTCGTCCCAGTGACTTCCTTCGACACCTCCCCGCACCTGAACGTCTGGCGCACCCTGCTCGCCCTGGCCGTGGTGTTCGTGATGCTGGCGACCACCGGCTGGACGGCCCTGCGCAACCAGCGGGGAACGACGGCCCTGGAAGCCTCCGTCGCGGCCTGGCAGCACGGCCGGATCGACGGGCGTCGGCTGCCCGACGCCGCCTCGGCCCCCGCCCGGCTCGCCCGCTTCTTCGCCTCCCTCGGCGAGGGGCAGCGCCTCGCCCTCGCCCACCGCTTCCCCCTCGCCGTCGGCAACATGAACGGCGCCCCCGTCCAACTCCGCTACCGGGCCAACCGGTTCGCCCTGGAGACCGCCCGCGCCGGGGAGCGGGAGCGCACGCACGACCGCCGCCTCACCCCCGCCGGACAGCGGGAGGCGCGCCGCCGCGCCGACCGCTACACCGCGCTGCTGAACCCCTCCCGGCACGTCCTCGCCTTCGACCCGGCCGGCTCCGGCAAGATCGCGGAGGTCTTCGGCGACCTCGACCGCGCCGACCGCGTCTCCGTCGTCGTCCCCGGCGTCGACACCGACCTGCTCACCTTCCAGCGCACCCGACGGGCGCACTCCGCCCCCGTCGGCATGGCCAGGTCGCTGTACGCGGCGGAGCGTACGGCGGGCCCCGCCACCCGCACCGCCGTGATCGCCTGGGCCGACTACGTCTCCCCCGCCGGACTCGGTATCGAGGCCGTCACCGCGACCCGCGCCGAGCGGGGCGCCGTACGGCTCAACGCCCTGCTGCGGGCGCTGCCCGGGACCGGTCCGGTCGCCCTCTTCTGCCACAGCTACGGCTCCGTGGTCTGCGGCCTGGCCGCCCGTACGGCGCCCAGCAGGGTCACCGACATAGCGGTGGCCGGCAGCCCCGGGATGCGCGCCGAGAGCGCCGCCCGGCTGCGCACGGCGGCCCGGGTGTGGGCGATGCGGGACGCCGACGACTGGATCGAGGACGTGCCGAACCTGGAGGTCGGCGGGCTCGGGCACGGTGCCGACCCGGTCTCCCCCGCCTTCGGCGCGCGGGTGCTGTCGGCCCGTGACGCCCGGGGTCACGCCGGGTACTTCGTGCCCGGCACCGACAGCCTGCGCAACTTCGCCGCGATCGGCGTCGGCGCGTACCGCTCGGTCGACTGCGCCCGCCGGAGCGGCATCTGCCAGGAGGATTTGTCCGTGGCCACGGCCTCCTGACGCGCGTAGAGAAACCAGGAACTCCGCTTCGTCCGGAAAGGGGACGTGGCGGCGCCCGCCGCATACGATGAGCCGCATGGGTGACGTACTGGCCGGATTTCACGCCGCCTGGGAGTTCGAATCCGACTCCGTGCTCATCCGCTACGAACGAGGGATTCGAACGCCCAGGCTCTTCCAGGCGCTGGGGAAACGTCGCGTGCCGTTGGAGGCCCTCACCGGGGTGACCCTCGGCCCCGGCAGGCGCGGCACCGTCGTGCTGCGCGCCCTGCCGCGCCCCGGCGCCGACCCGCTGATGGAGGCCGCGGCCGGGCAGCTCCGGGACGGCTGCGACCCGTACCGGCTGGTGCTGCCCGCCGAGCGGGAGTCCCTCGCCGGGTTCTGGGCCGGGGAGCTGGGGGCGGCGCTGGCCGGTTCCGCGCCCGGGCCCGCCGAGCGCCATCTGGTGGCCGCGCCCGAGGCGCCGCGCCGGTTCAAGGCGTACGACGGCAAGGCGTCCTTCGACGGGACGGCGGTGTCCTTCCGGTGGTCCTGGACGGGGGCGTCGTCGGCGAAGTGGAAGGCCGGGGACCAGAGCTTCGCCGTGAGCGAGCTGGGCGGGGTCGAGTGGTGCTCGCCCGGCGAGCGCCTCCAGGGGCATCTGCGGCTGCTGCCGCGCGACGGCACCGCCACGGCCGCGCAGGCCGACCAGGACCCGGCGGCCGTGCTGTTCGGGCTCGGCTACGGACCGGTGCACGAGTCGCTGCCGTTCGCGGCGGCGGTGCTGGCCGCGGTGCGCCACCGGGGGCCCGCCAAGGCGCCGGTGCCGGTCCCGGCGCACCGGCGCGACCCCGCCGACGTCGCGGAGCGCATCCGCCACCTCGGGGAGCTGCACTCGGCGGGGCTGGTGACGGACGAGGAGTTCAGCGCGAAGAAGGCGGAACTGCTGGCGGAGCTGTAGCCGCGCCGGCCCCGTAGAACCCGATCTTGTGGTCGAGCACGGCGAGGGTGTCCCGCAGCTCCGCGATGCGCGCGAGGACGTCGCGGCGGGTCGACTCCAGCAGCTCCCGGCGCTCCGGGAAGGTGCCGTCGCCCTCGCGCATCAGCTCGGCGTAGCGGACCATGTCGGCGACCGGCATGCCGGTCAGGCGCAGCCTGGTCACGAAGTCGAGCCAGTCCAGGTCGTGATCGGTGTAGCGGCGCTGCCCGGTGTGGGAGCGGTCGACGTGCGGCATCAGGCCGATCCGCTCGTACCAGCGCAGGGTGTGCACGCTCAGCCCGGTGAAGGCGGCGGCCTCGCCGATCGTGTGGTGGCCCGTGCCCCGGGGGCGGGGACGGCCGCGGACGACGACGGCGCAGGGGTCGTCCGGGCCGGTGTCCACCGGGGCCGCGCCCCGCGCGCCCTCCGGGGCCGCCGGGTCCGGGGCGGTACGGGCGGTCGGGGCCGGGGCCGTCGGGTCCTGGCCGGCCGGGTCCGGGGCGGTCGGGGCCCGGGACGGGCGGGCGGGCGCCCCGGGAGCGGTCTGGGTCACGGTCATGTCCCCACGCTAGGGCCTCCCTTGGGCGGCCCCTCGTGCCCGGGGGCGATGCCCTCCGGACCGCCCCCGCGCGGGGCCCGGCGCGCGCGGGCAGCCGTGCGGGCGGGCGCCCCCGTGCGGAGGCGGCACTCACCGGCCGCCGGCGGGACCGGGGAAGCCCGTGCGGGCGGGGTACCCGGCGCGGAGGAGGAGGGCGGCGCGTGACCGGCACCTCCCCGCCCCCGCCGGGCGGCGGCACGGCCGGGACGACGCGTGCCGGGCCCCGCGGCGGGCACCGGAGGGAAGGCCATAGGCTCACGGCATGTCCCTGAAGAGCCTCGCGACGATCGAGAACTGGCCCGTGCCCACCGCCGCCGCGGGCGTGGTGCGCGCCGACGGCACCGTCACCGGAACCCACGGCCCCGTCGGACGGCGGTTCCCGCTGGCCTCGGTCACCAAGCCGCTCGCCGCCTACGCCGCCCTCGTCGCCCACGAGGAGGGCGCGGTCGACCTGGACGAGCCCGCCGGACCGCCCGGGTCGACGGTGCGCCACCTGCTCGCGCACACCTCCGGCCTCGCCTTCGACGAGCACCGGACGACCGCGCCGCCCGGGGAGCGGCGGCTGTACTCCAACGCCGGGTTCGAGCGGCTCGGCGAGCACATCGCGCGGGCGGCGGGGATGCCGTTCGCGGAGTACGCCCGCCAGGCGGTGCTGGAGCCGCTCGGCATGGCCTCCACCTCGCTGGACGGCTCCCCCGCCAAGGACGGCGTCTCGACCGTCGAGGACCTGCTGCGCTTCGCCGCCGAGGTGCAGGTGCCCCGGCTGCTGGACCCGCGCACCGTGGCCGCCGCGATGACCGTGCAGTACCCGGGGACCAAGGGCGTGCTGCCGGGCTACGGCCACCAGAACCCCAACGACTGGGGCCTGGGCTTCGAGATCCGCGACGGCAAGTCCCCGCACTGGACGGGTGCCTCCTCCTCCCCGGGGACCTTCGGCCACTTCGGCCAGGCGGGCACCTTCCTGTGGATCGACCCGGTCGCGGGCGCCGCCTGCGCGGCCCTGACCGACCGCCCCTTCGGCCCCTGGGCCGCCGAGTCCTGGCCCCCCTTCACCGACGCCGTCCTCGCGGAGCTGCGCGCGGCCTGACCCCGCGGGGCGGGCCCCGGGCCCCCTACGGCAGGCGCGGTCCGGGCTCCGGCGGCATCTCCCAGAGCAGCAGCTCCGCGTCCGTGAGCGCCCGCATCCGCACGCCCCGGGGGTCGGTGAGGCGGAGCGCGTCGCCCGCCGCCAGCTCCGCGCCGTCCCACCGCAGCCCGCCGCGCACCACGTGGACGTAGACCCGCGCCGCGTCCGGGACCTCCGTCTCCTCCCCCGCCGCCGGGCGCCGCACGTGCAGCACCGCGTCCGCGCCGGGGACGGCGTACGGGGTGCGGGCGGCGGCGTCCCGGACGACCTCGTAGGACGGCTCGCCGCCGCTCTCGCGCGGGGCCAGCCACATCTGCACGAAGGTCAGCGGTGCCGCGCCGTCGTTGCGCTCCACGTGCCGGACCCCGCCGGCCGCGCCGAGCCGCTGGAGGTCGCCGGCCCGGACGACCGTCTCGTGGCCGGCGCTGTCCCGGTGGGTCAGCTCGCCCTCGGCCACCCATGTGACGATCTCGGTGTTGCTGTGCGGGTGCTCGTCGAAGCCCGCGCCGGGCGCGAGCCGCTCCTCGTTGCAGGCGATCAGCGCCCCGAACCGCAGGTTGCCGGGGTCGTAGTGGGGGCCGAAGGAGAAGGCGTGCCGCGACACGATGCCCGCCGCCGCGTCGCCCCCGGGATAGCGCTCGTCGGCGCGCCGAATGTCCGTCACGGGCCCCACCGTAGACCCGGCGGCACGGTCGGCCGTCCGGATAAGGCAGTCTTGTCCCCGTGCCCGAACCCGAGACCAGCAAGCCAGACCACGCCGCGCGCGCTCCGCACCCGCATGCCGCGACCCTGAGGCGACTCGAGAAGTCCTCCGGATCGCTCGCCGCGCAGGCCATCGCGCGGATGGACGAGACGCTGCCGTGGTACCGGGCCATGCCCCCGGAGAACCGTTCCTGGATCGGGCTCGTCGCCCAGGCGGGCATCGCCGCCTTCACCGAGTGGTTCCGCCGCCCGGACACCCCGCAGGCCATCTCCACCGACGTCTTCGGCACCGCGCCCCGCGAGCTGACCCGGGCCATCACCCTGCGCCAGACCGTGGAGATGGTGCGGACCACCATCGAGGTGATGGAGTCCGCCATCGACGAGGTCGCCGCCCCCGGTGACGAATCGGTGCTGCGCGAGGCGCTGCTGGTCTACGCGCGGGAGATCGCCTTCGCCACCGCCCAGGTGTACGCCCAGGCCGCCGAGGCGCGCGGCGCCTGGGACGCGCGGCTGGAGTCCCTGGTGGTGAACGCCGTGCTCAGCGGCGAGGCCGACGAGGGCGCCGTCTCCCGGGCGGCGGCGCTCGGCTGGAACTCGCCGGACCATGTGTGCGTGGTCCTGGGCACCGCCCCGGACGGGGACTCCGAGCTGACCGTGGAGGCCATCCGGCGCGCGGCCCGGCACGCCAAGCTCCAGGTGCTCACCGGGGTCCTCGGCGACCGGCTGGTGGTGATCGCGGGCGGCAGCGACAACCCGCTGGCCGTGGCGAAGTCGCTGATCGGCCCGTTCGCGGCGGGTGCGGTGGTGGCCGGTCCGGTGGTGCCCGACCTGCTGGCCGCGACCCGGTCCGCGCAGGCCGCCGCCGCCGGGCTGAAGGCGTGCGTCGCGTGGCAGGACGCTCCCCGGCCGGTGCTGGCGGACGATCTGCTGCCGGAGCGCGCCATCGCCTCGGACCCTTCCGCCCGCGAGCAGTTGGTGGAGGAGATCTACAGACCGTTGGAAGAGGCCGGCGCCGCGCTGCTGGAAACGCTCAGTGTCTATCTGGAGCAGGCGAGCAGCCTCGAAGGCGCTGCGCGGATGCTCTTCGTTCACCCGAACACCGTGCGCTACCGGCTCCGACGTGTGACTGACGTCACCGGTTGGTCGCCCTCTGATGTACGGTCTGCGTTCACCCTGCGGATCGCGCTCATCCTGGGGCGTCTGGCCGATGGAGATCCGCAGACCTAGGCTTTTGTCGGGGTCCAACAAAACCCCTTCGTGTTCTTCGTCCCTGTCCTCACGGGCGGCCCGGGCCGTCCTCAAGAGAGAGTGTGAGAGTGCTCGTACTCGTCGCTCCCGGCCAGGGTGCCCAGACGCCCGGCTTCCTGACTGACTGGCTCGCCCTTCCCGGCGCCGCAGACCGTGTCGCCGCGTGGTCGGACGCCATCGGACTCGATCTCGCCCACTACGGCACCGAGGCCGACGCGGACGAGATCCGCGACACGGCCGTCGCCCAGCCCCTGCTGGTCGCGGCCGGCCTGCTGTCGGCCTCCGCGCTCGGCGCGCTGCCGGGCGGGTCCGACGGGACGGTCACGCCGGACGCCGTCGCCGGTCACAGCGTCGGCGAGATCACCGCCGCCGTCCTCGCGGGCGTCCTCGGCGAGACCGAGGCGCTGACCCTGGTCCGCCGCCGCGGCCTGGCCATGGCCGAGGCCGCCGCGGTCACCGCGACCGGCATGTCGGCGCTGCTCGGCGGCGACCCCGAGGTGAGCGTCGCGCACCTGGAGCGGCTCGGCCTGACCCCGGCGAACGTGAACGGCGCGGGCCAGATCGTGGCGGCCGGCACCCTGGAGCAGCTCGCCGCCCTCGCCGAGGACAAGCCCGAGGGCGTGCGCAAGGTCGTCGCGCTGAAGGTGGCCGGCGCCTTCCACACCCACCACATGGCGCCCGCGGTGGACCGGCTCGCCGAGGCGGCCTCGTCCCTCACCCCGGCGGACCCGAAGGTCACCTACGTCTCCAACAAGGACGGCCGGGCCGTCGACACCGGCGCCGAGGTGCTGGAGCGGCTGGTCGGCCAGGTCGCCAACCCGGTCCGCTGGGACCGGTGCATGGAGACCTTCCAGCGGCTCGGCGTCACCGCCCTGATCGAGATGTGCCCCGGCGGCACCCTGACCGGTCTCGCCAAGCGCGCGCTGCCCGGGGTGAAGACCCTGGCCCTCAAGACCCCCGCCGACCTCGACGCGGCCCGTGCGCTCGTCGCCGAGCACGCCTGACAAGGAGCCGGAGACCATGTCGAAGATCAAGCCCAGCAAGGGTTCCCCGTACGCGCGCATCCTCGGTGTGGGCGGCTACCGCCCGACCCGGGTGGTGCCCAACGAGGTGATCCTCGAGACGATCGACTCGTCCGACGAGTGGATCCGCTCGCGCTCCGGCATCGAGACGCGGCACTGGGCCTCGCCCGAGGAGACCGTCGCCACGATGTCCGTCGAGGCGTCCGGCAAGGCCATCGCCGACGCCGGGATCGACGCGCGCCGGATCGGTGCCGTGATCGTCTCGACGGTGTCCCACTTCAGCCAGACCCCGGCCGTGGCCACCGAGATCGCGGACAGGCTGGGCACCGACAAGGCCGCCGCCTTCGACATCTCGGCCGGCTGCGCGGGCTTCGGCTACGGGCTGACGCTGGCCAAGGGCCTGATCGTCGAGGGTTCGGCGGAGTACGTCCTGGTGATCGGCGTGGAGCGGCTGTCCGACCTGACCGACCTGGAGGACCGGGCCACGGCCTTCCTCTTCGGCGACGGGGCGGGCGCGGTCGTGGTCGGCCCGTCCACCACGCCCGAGATCGGCCCGACCGTGTGGGGCTCGGAGGGCGACAAGGCCGACACGATCAAGCAGACCGTCCCCTGGAACCGCTTCCGGATCGGCGACGTCTCCGAGCTGCCCCTCGACCGCGAGGGCAACATCAAGTTTCCTGCTATCACGCAGGAGGGCCAGGCGGTGTTCCGCTGGGCCGTGTTCGAGATGGCGAAGGTCGCCCAGCAGGCGCTGGACGCGGCCGGGATCAGCCCGGACGACCTGGACGTCTTCATCCCGCACCAGGCCAACGTGCGGATCATCGACTCGATGGTGAAGACGCTGAAGCTGCCGGAGCACGTCACGGTGGCCCGTGACATCCGCACCACCGGCAACACCTCGGCCGCCTCGATCCCGCTCGCGATGGAGCGGCTCCTGGCGACCGGCGAGGCGAAGAGCGGGGACACCGCCCTCGTCATCGGCTTCGGGGCGGGTCTCGTCTACGCCGCGACGGTCGTTACTCTCCCCTAGGCACGCCGTACCGGACCACGTCGGTCCGGGACGGAGCACCACACCGCCACACCTCTGGAACACTACGAAGGAGCGCCACCATGGCCGCCACTCAGAAGGAGATCGTCGACGGTCTCGCCGAGATCGTGAACGAGATCGCCGGTATCCCGGTTGAGGACGTCCAGCTGGACAAGTCCTTCACCGACGACCTGGACGTCGACTCGCTGTCCATGGTCGAGGTCGTCGTCGCCGCCGAGGAGCGCTTCGACGTGAAGATCCCCGACGAGGACGTCAAGAACCTCAAGACCGTCGGTGACGCGACCGACTACATCCTCAAGCACCAGGCCTGATCGTCCGATCACCCGGGCATGACGCCCGGGTGCCGGGCTGAACTGCCCCGCCACCCGGCGGTGGCGCCGTTCGAATCCGTTTCCTTTGGAGAAAGAATTCCCGTGAGCCCGACCAATCGCACCGTGGTCGTCACCGGTATCGGCGCAACCACACCGCTGGGTGGCGACGCAGCCTCGACCTGGGAGGGCATGGTGGCCGGCCGGTCCGGCGTCAAGCCCCTGGACCGGGACTGGTCCGCCGACCAGGCCGTCCGGATCGCCGCCACGGCCGCCGTGGACCCGACCGAGGTCATCCCCCGGCCGCAGGCCCGCCGCCTGGACCGGTCGGCGCAGTTCGCGCTGATCGCCGCCCGGGAGGCATGGAAGGACGCGGGATTCACCGGCAAGGCCGGCGAGGACGGCAGCATCGACCCCGACCGTCTCGGCACGGTCATCGCCTCCGGCATCGGTGGCGTGACGACCCTGCTCGACCAGTACGACGTGCTGAAGGAGAAGGGCGTACGCCGCGTCTCCCCGCACACCGTGCCGATGCTGATGCCGAACGGCCCCTCGGCCAACGTGGGCCTGGCCGTGGGCGCCCGGGCGGGCGTGCACACGCCGGTCTCCGCCTGCGCCTCGGGCGCCGAGGCCATCGGCTACGCCATCGAGATGATCCGCTCCGGCCGCGCCGACGTGGTCGTCGCCGGCGGCACGGAGGCGGCGATCCACCCGCTGCCCATCGCCGCCTTCGGCAACATGATGGCGATGTCCAAGAACAACGACGACCCGCAGGGCGCCTCCCGCCCCTGGGACGTGGCCCGGGACGGCTTCGTCCTCGGCGAGGGCGCCGGCGTCATCGTCCTGGAGTCCGCCGAGCACGCCGCCGAGCGGGGCGCCCGCGTCTACGCGGAGGCCGTCGGCCAGGGCATCTCGGCCGACAGCCACGACATCGTGCAGCCCGAGCCGGAGGGCCGCGGCATCTCGCACGCCCTGCAGAGCCTGCTGGACGGCACCGACCTGGACCCGGCCGAGATCGTGCACGTCAACGCGCACGCCACCTCGACGCCGGCCGGTGACATCGCGGAGCTGAAGGCGCTGCGCAAGGTCTTCGGCGACCACGTCGACCACATGGCCGTCTCCGGCACCAAGTCGATGACCGGTCACCTGCTCGGCGGTGCGGGCGGTGTGGAGTCGGTGGCGTCGATCCTCGCCCTGTACCACCGGCTGGCGCCGCCGACGATCAACGTCGACACCATCGACCCGGAGGCCGAGGCCACGGCCGACATCGTGCGCGGGGAGCCCAGGGCGCTGCCCGCCGAGGGCCGCATCGCCGCGCTGAACGACTCCTTCGGCTTCGGCGGCCACAACGTGGTGCTGGCGTTCCGCACCGTGTGACGCCCCGGCCCGTGCGACGCCGACGGCCCGGTCCCCCTCGGGGGGCCGGGCCGTCGGCGTCGGCGGGTGCCCGGCGGCCCGGGGCGGCGGGGCGGCGGGGCGGCGGGTCAGACGACCTGGTGGAGCCAGCGCACGGGGGCGCCCTCACCGGCGTGGCGGAAGGTCTCCAGCTCGTCGTCCCAGGGCTTGCCGAGGAGCTTGGCGATCTCGCCCTCCAGCTCCGTCTCGCCGCCGCGGGCGCGGGCCAGGGCGGCGCGCAGCCGGTCCTCCGGGATCAGGATGTCGCCGTGGACGCCGGTGACGGCGTGGAAGATGCCGAGGGCGGGGGTGCAGCTGTAGCGCTCGCCCTCGTGGCCCGCGGACGGCTCGGCGGTGACCTCGAAGCGGAGCATCTGCCAGCCGCGCAGCGCGGAGGCGAGCTTGGAGGCGATGCCGGCCTGGCCCTGCCAGGAGAACTCCGAGCGCCAGGTGCCGGGGGCGGCGGGCTGCCGGATCCAGTCCAGGCCGACGCGGGTGCCGAGCACCCCGGCGATGGCCCACTCGACGTGCGGGCAGAGCGCGCGCGGCGCGGAGTGCACGTACAGGACTCCACGTGTCGTCACCGGAACCTCCGGGCTGAGCGGGACATCTCGGAACGGGTGGAACGGCCGCGGCCGGGACGGCCGCGTTGATGGCGAGGCTACCGTGCGACGGCGCAAGGAGTGTGACGTACCGTCGGTCCTGGTGCCGGGAAACCGCCGCCGTTCACCCGGCAGGACGCTTGTGCGGGTGTGAGCCGCCGCACCGGGGCCCGGGGAACCCGGGCGCGGTGTCACGGGTTGGGAAGTGTGGAGGCGCAGCAGGCGACAGGGAGGGCGCTCATGGCCCGGTTGGTGGAACGGGAACCGCGTGGCCGGGCCCGCGGCCGGGCGGCGCTGGCCGCGCTGGCCGTCGTCGCCCTGGCGCTGACCGGCTGCGACGCGGCGGGCGGGAACCCGGGCGCGTCCGGCACCCGGCGGGCGGCCCCGTCCCCGGCGCCCGCCCCCGTGTGGGACACCGGCCCCCGGTCGCTGGCGGCCGTGGGCGACTCCATCACGCGCGGCTTCGACGCCTGCACGGTGCTGTCGGACTGCCCCGAGGTGTCCTGGGCGACGGGCTCCAGCGAGGAGGTCGACAGCCTGGCGGTGCGGCTGCTGGGCGCGAAGGCGGCCGAGCGGAGCTGGAACCACGCGGTCACCGGCGCCCGGATGGCGGATGTCCCGGCGCAGATGGAGCGGGCCGCGGCGCACCGCCCGGAACTGGTGACGGTGATGGCCGGGGCGAACGACGCCTGCCGGTCCTCGGTCGGGGCGATGACACCGGTGGCGGACTTCCGGGCGCAGTTCGAGGAGGCGCTGCGGACGCTGCGGGCGCGGCTCCCGAAGGCGCAGGTGTTCGTGGTCAGCGTGCCCGACCTGAAGCGGCTGTGGTCCGAGGGGCGCACCAACCCGCTCGGCAGGCAGGTGTGGAAGCTGGGCCTGTGCCCGTCGATGCTCGGGGACGCGGACGCGCTGGACGCGGCGGCCACCCAGCGGCGGAACACGGTGCGGGACCGGGTGACGGACTACAACAGGGTGCTGGAGGAGGTCTGCGCCAAGGACGACAAGTGCCGCACCGACGGGGGCGCCGTGCACGGCTTCCGGTTCGGCACGGGGCAGCTCAGCCGCTGGGACTGGTTCCACCCGAGCGTGGACGGTCAGGCCCGGCTGGCCGAGATCGCCTACCGGGCGGTGACGGCGAAGGGCCCCTGACGGACCGGGAGCGCCGGCGGCGGGCGGGCGGTCAGTACGCGGGGCCGACGGGACCCGTGCCGGAGCCCGGGGCGGTCGCCGGAGCCGTACCGCCCGGGGCGGCGGCGGTGTCCGCGGTTCCGTCCGCCTCGGGCCGGCCGTCCCCGTCGGCCCCACCGTTCCCGTCGGCCCCGGCGGCCGGGGCCGGGCCGCGGCCGGGTTCGCGGGTCTCCTCGCCCAGCAGGTCGCGGGCGAGCAGCGTGGCGCCGGCGACCGCGCCCGGCATCAGGAACACCGCGACGAACGGCACCAGGAAGGCCAGGCCCAGCGGGGTGCCGAAGCCCCAGACCAGGGTCCGCCGGGAGCGGAGCAGGGCCAGCCGCTCGCGCAGTTCGACGCCCCGGCGCTGGAGGGCGACGGCGGCCAGTTCCTCGGTGAGGAAGAAGCCGGTGACCAGGAAGCCGAGCACCGGGACGACGGTCTGCCCCACGACCGGCACGAACCCGGCGGCGAACAGCAGCACGCCCCACACGGCCGCGCGGACCAGGATGCGCAGGCTGTCGCGGCCCGAGATCCACAGCTCGCGCCAGAGCGGCAGCTCCGACTCCGGGGCGGTGCCGTCCGGCGACACGTCGCGGTCGACGCGCTCGGAGAGGCTCTCGTAGAAGGGCTGGCCGACGAGCAGGGTGACGGCGGTGAAGGTGAGCACCGCCAGCAGCAGGGCGAGGGCGAACAGGACCGCGGTGAGGAAGCCGCGGAACAGCCCGCCCCAGGGGCTCGCCCAGTCGTCCGCGAAGGGCGTCGCCCAGGCGGTGAGGTCCTGTCCCCACAGCACCAGCGCGATCAGCGCCGCCGCGTACAGCACGAGCGTGATCAGGCCCGGGAGCAGCCCGAAGCCGTAGCTTCCGCCGTGCCGCGCCATCCACCGCTGGCCCTTGAGAAGATGGCCGAATCCCGCCCCGAGGTCACGCATGCGCGCACTCTACCGGGCGGCGCGGACCCCGCCGGGGGGCACGGTCCGCGCCGGGTGACGGGGGGTCAGAGCGCGACGATCATCTTGCCGGTGTTGTCACCGCGCAGGAGGCCGAGGAACGCCTCCAGGGTGTTCCCGATGCCCTCGACGACCGTCTCGCGGTACTTCAGCTCACCGGAGCGCACCCAGCGGCCGACCTCGGCGACGAACTCCGGCCGGAGGTCCTCGTGGTCGCCCACCAGGAACCCCTGGATGCGGCCCCGGGTCTGGATCAGCCGGACGAGGTTGCGCGGGCCGGGGGCGGGCTCGGTGTCGTTGTAGACGGAGATCATGCCGCAGACGGCGATGCGCCCGTCGCGGTTGAGGGAGCCGATGGCGGCCTCCAGGTGCTCGCCGCCGACGTTGTCGAAGTAGACGTCGACGCCGTCGGGGGCGGCTTCGCGCAGTTGCTCGGCCACCGGCGCCCGCTTGTAGTTGAACGCGGCGTTGAAGCCGTACTCGTCGAGCAGCAGCCGGACCTTCTCGTCGGTACCGGCCGAGCCGATCACCCGGGAGGCGCCCTTGAGCCGCGCGATCTGGCCCACCTGGCTGCCGACGGCACCGGCCGCGCCGGAGACGAAGACCGCGTCGCCCTCCCGGAAGGAGGCGGTGCGCAGCAGCCCGGCGTAGGCGGTCAGGCCGGGCATCCCGAGGACCCCGAGGTAGGCGGGGAGCGGCGCCGCCTCCGGGTCGACCCGGACGGCGCCCCGCGCGTCCAGGGCCGCGTACTCCCGCCAGCCGAGGAAGTGCAGGACGTGGTCGCCGACGGCCAGGCCCTCGGCGCGGGAGGCCACGACCTCTCCGACGGCGCCGCCCTGCATGACCTCGCCCAGCGTGAAGGGGGCGGCGTAGGAGCGGGCCGCGCTCATCCGGCCGCGCATGTACGGGTCGACGGAGAGGTAGCGGTTGCGCACGAGCACCTGGCCCTCGCCCGGCACCGGCATCTCCGCCTCGACCAGGGCGAAGTCCCCGGGCTCGGGGCGGCCGACGGGCCGGCTGAGGAGGTGCCACTCGCGGTTGACGGCGGGGAGGGCGGGGGGATTGGTCATGGGGCGCCTTTCCGGGAATCTTTCAGCTACTGAAACAACCATGCGTCTGAACATTTCAGGTTGTCAAACACCTGGGTACCCTGGTTCCCATGCCCGTACCGCACCGCACCGTCCGCCCGCCCGATCCGCTGACCCTGGAGGTCGTCGAGCTGATCGGCGAGGTGGTGGCACGCTTCCACGCCGACTACGAGGAGGCGGCGGCCGAGCGGTCGCTGACCGGTGCCCAGGCGCGGCTGCTGGGCCTGCTGGCGCTGGAGCCGCTGCCGATGCGCAGGCTGGCGCGGAAGCTGCGGTGCGAGCCGTCCAACGTGACCGGGATCGTGGACCGGCTGGAGGCGCGCGGCCTGGTGGAGCGCCGCCCGGATCCGGACGACCGCCGGGTGAAGGTGGCGGCGGCGACGGAGGAGGGCCGGCGCGTGGCCCGGGAGCTGCGGGAGTCGCTGCGGTTCGCGCGCGAGCCGCTGGCCGGGCTGTCGGAGGAGGAGCGGATCGCCCTGCGGGACACGCTGCGGAGGATGCTCGGCACGTTCTGATCCCATGGGGTGCCCGGGGGCCGGGGTGCCCGGGGCCAGGGTGCCCGGAGCCAGGGTGCCCGGAGCCAGGGTGCCCCGCGGGTCCCGCGGGTCCCGGGGTGCTCGCGGGTCCCGGGGCTTCGAGCGGCGGGCGGGCCGGGGCCCGGCTCCGGGCCGGGGGCCTGCTCCCCGCCGGGCCCCGGGGGCGCCCGTGTCCCCCGGGACCCGGGGCGGGTGTCCGGTCCCTCTCCACCCCCCGGCGGTCGGATTCCGGGCCCGGAAATCACCCGAACGGCTGACGGTCGACCGGGGGCCCACCGGGGCGGCCACGGGTACGGGGCACCGGGACACCGCGCCCCGGTGGGAACGGGGAGGGCGGACGCGGACGGCCGGGACGGTGTCGGCCCGCGTCGCCGGAGCGCCGGGCCCGGACGGCCGGACAGCGAGGCCGCACGGCCCTGGAGGGCGGGAAGCCCGAGGACTGAGGAGGCGGAGCCCGAGGTCCCGGAGCGCCGTGCGGACGGCCCGGGTCACGGCATGTGCGGACAGGGACGGTGAGAGCGGGGCACCGGTCCGGGCCGGCGAATGCCCGAGCGGCGGGGCGACGCGGTGCGGGTGTCCCGCCCGGCGGGGCGACGCGGTACGGGTGTCCCGGGCGGCCGGGCACGCCGGGCCGGGCGGGGCCCGTGCGGCAGGTACGCCGGGCACGGCTGGGCCCCGTGCGGCAGGTGCGTCGGGCCGGGCTGGGCCAGGTGCGTCGGGACGGGCGGGGCCCCGGACGACGGGTGCGCCGGGCACGGCGGCGGCGCCCGCGCGCCGGGGTTCGGGCGCCCGGGGTCGGGGTGTCCGAGCGGGTTGGTGCGGGCGGGTGGGTGCGGGCGGGGGGTCGCGCGCTGGAAGAATGGGGCGGCACGGCGGTCCGCCCCGCGTCGCGGACCGGCAGGGCACGGCGGCCCGCGCGGCCGCCGGGACCGGCACGGGCGGTGAGCCGCCCGGACACCCGTGGGCACACCGGCCGCACCGCCGTCCGTGCGTCCACCGGCGCGGGGACGGGAACGCCGAGCACCGGCACAGGACCCGGCACCAGCACAGGCACGGCACGGCACGGCAGCAAACAGGCACGGCACAGGCACAGGCACAACGGGAGGGCTCCCTTGGAGCTCAGCAGACGCGTTTTCAGCACCCTCGCGGGCACCACCACCCTCGGGCTCGCGCTCGGCGGCAGCGCGGGCGGCGCGGACCGGCCCGCCGCCCCCGCACCGGGCCCGGTGCCCACCGGGCCGCCCCCCGCCCCGCCCGCCGCGGACGGGGCGCGCCACCGGGTCGGTTTCGACCGGTACTCAGCGCTGGTGGACGGCAGACGGCTGACGCTGTGGTCGGGCGAGACGCACCCCTTCCGGCTGCCCAGCCCCTCGCTGTGGCGGGACGTGCTGCAGAAGATGCGGGCGCACGGCTACAACGCCGTCACCGTCCCGCTGGCCTGGAACCTGCACTCCCCCGCGCCGGGCGTCCACGACTTCACCGGTGTGCGCGATCTGGACCTGTTCCTGCGCACCGCCGCCGAGACCGGGCTGTACGTCGTGCTGCGGCCCGGCCCGTTCCCCGTCGCGGACGGCGGCGGCACGGGTCTGGACGCGGGCGGGCTGCCCGGCTGGCTGGGGGCCGCGGAGGGCGACGCCGCCCGCGCCGACGCCGCGTACCTGCGGCACGCCGACGCCTGGCTGTCCCGGGTCGACGCCATCGCCGCCCGGCACCTGTTCACCCGGGGCGACGGCACCCTGCTCCTCTACCGGCTGGACCCCGTCCACCGCGGGCACCTGGCCCACCTGCACCGGAAGGTCCGCGCCGACGGCATCGACGTACCGCTGCTGCACGGCGGGCGGCCGCTGCCGGACGGCGAGGTGGAGCGTGCGCCGGACGCGGCCGGGGCGCGGCGGGCGCACCTGGACCTGCTCGGGCGGGGCCCCGCCGTGCACACCGTGCGCACCGCCTTCGGCGGCACCTCCTGGGGCTGGCTGCCCGCGCCCTCCGCGCCCGCGCCGACGTACGACCCGACGGCGGGCATCGCGGAGAGCCGGGTGCCGACCGCACGGCTGGCCCCGCTGCACCAGATCGGTCACCTGCTGCGGCACGTCCCCGACTTCACCCGGCTCCGGGAGGGGGCCGGGGTGCGGGCCGCCGATCCGCGCCTGCGGGTGCGGCACCTGGTCAACCCGGACACCGGCGCGCACGCCTACGTGCTGCGCAACGACTCGGCCGGGGAGGTCACCTCGACGGTGCCGTTGGGCGGCGACCGGGTCGAGGTCACGGTCCCCGCGCGCGACGCCCGGCTCCTCGCCACCGGGCTGGACCTGGGATCGGGACGGCGGCTGGCGTACGCCACGGTGCAGCCCATGCTGGTCCTGGGCGTGGGGCGGCTGGACGTCGCCGTGTTCACCGGGCGGGCCGGGGAGATGGCCCGGCTGGTGGTGGACTGCCCGAGCGAGCCGTGGCCGACCCGGGTCGACGACGAGGCCGCCTGGGCCTACGACCGGGGGCGGCTGCACGTGACCGTGCCGCTCGGCGAGGACCGGCTGACCCGGGTGCGGGTGCGCGGCGGCGACTCGGAGCGGACGCTGGTCCTGCTGTTCGCGGACGAGGCGGCCTCGCTGCGGCTGTGGCCGTTCGAGACGCCGACGGGCAAGGGCCTGGTGCACGGCCCGGCGCTGCTGCGCGGGGCCGTGCTGGACGGCCCGGTGGTCCGGCTGACCGGCGACACCGTCGGGGAGGCGGATCTGGAGGTGTGGGCGCCGCGCGGCGTCACCGGCGTCACCTGGAACGGCGCCGACGTCGCCACCTCCGTCAGCCGCGCGCACAGCCTGCTGGCCACCTGGCGGCTGCCGGGGGCGCCCGAGTTGGTGCTGCCCGCGCTCGGCGGATGGCGGCGGCGCACGGAGAACCCGGAGGCGGAGCCCGGATACGACGACTCCGGCTGGACCGCCGCCGACCGCCGGACCTCGTACAGCACGACGCCCGTGCCGCGCGGGGGGCCCGTGCTGTTCGCGGACGACTACGGATTCCCCTACGGCGACGTCTGGTACCGGGCGCGGCTGGAGGGCGGGGCCGCCGGGCTGGGCGCGGTCTCCCTCACCTACGCCACCGGGGCCCAGGGAATGCTCATGGCCTGGCTCGACGGCAGGCCGCTGGGCACCCACCGGACCGGCCGGGAGCCCGACGGGCGGGGTACCTGGACCGGCACCGCCCGCTTCCCGCTGCCCGGCGCGCTCCGCGACGAACTGCGCGCGCGGCAGCGGCGGTTCGAGCGGGACCGGGAGCGCGGCCGGGGCGGCCGGGCCCCCGAGCCGGTCCTGTCGGTGCTGGTCCGCCGCACCCAGCACGACCCGGCGGACCACCGGGCGGGGCGCGGGCTGGTGTCGGCCGCCTTCGAGGGCGCGTCGCCACGGGCGCGCTGGCGGCTGCGGGGCACGGCGGCGCCCGACCCGGTGCGCGGTCCGCTCAACCACGGGGGCCTGTACGGGGAGTCGCGGGGCTGGCACCTGCCGGGCCTCGACGACGGCGGCTGGGAGCCCGCCGCCCTGCCGCGCGCGGACCGGCGCCAGGGGGTGACCTGGTACCGGACCTCCTTCCGGCTGGACGTGCCGCCGGAGGTGGACGCCTCCGTCGGCCTGGTCCTCGACGACGACCCGGCCCGCCGCTACCGCGCCCAGATCTTCCTGAACGGCTGGAACCTGGGCCAGTACGTCAACGACGCGCCGCCGCAGCACGCGCAGCACACGTTCGTCCTGCCGGGCGGTGTGCTGCGGACCCGCGCCGCCGCCAACACGCTGGCCCTGGCGGTGCTGGCGGACGGGGACACCGCCTCGGGGCCGGGGACGGCACGGCTGGAACTGCTGGGGTGCGCGGCGGGCGGCGTCCCGGTGACCCCGGTGCCGTCACCGGGGGCGCGCGCGTCCTGAACGGGCGGCCGCGGGCGGCCCGCCGGGGCCCGGTGCCTCCGCCGGGCGGCCCCGGCCGGACCGCCGCGCTCCGGACCTCCACGGCCGGGAACGGCCCCCGGCACCCGGTGCCGCGATCGGGCCGGACGGTGGCCGGGCGGCACCGGACCGGACCCTGCGGCACGACGCGGCGGCCGGGCGGCCCCGGGCACCGGCCACGCCGTACGGGCCGCCGCACGGCGAGCGCGAGGAGCGGCCGCGCCCCCGGCACCGGGTGCCAGCCCGGGGATCCGGGCGGGGTCCGGGCCGCGATCCCGAAGGGGCCGGGCGGGGGCCGGGCCGGGGCCGGGGCGGGTCGGGGGGCGGTCGCGGGGGCGGTGGATTCGGCCAGACCGGTTGGTACGGTCCGGGACCCCTCCGGCGGCTCCGAGCGGCGCCCCGCGGCCCCGCCGGGCCGGGCGCGGGCGCCGGGGCGGGCCGTACTGCCGGACGGGACCGGCGGTAACACCCCGCCGTTCACCGGAGGTGGGGGGCGCTTTCGGGGTGCGCGCGCCGGGGGCGGCAATGAGTCACCGCGCCGGTTTCGGCCTGCCGTGCTCCGGCGCCGCCGCGTAACCTCGGCGGCGCCGCGGCGGTGCGGTGGGAAAGGGGTGCGATGGCCAGCGCGGGCGCCCGCGGGCGGGAGGCGGCGGCGCGGTGACGCAGTCGCTCAGCACCTTCTACACGTCCTTCTGGTGGGTACCGGCCACGGTCCTGGCCGCCGCCCTGGCGATCAAACTGCCGGCCATCATCCGCTTCCGGGGCGATCCGCTGCTGCTGGCGGTCGGCGGGCTGCTGCTGCTCGCCTGCGCGGTGTTCGTGTTCGTCGCGCCGTCCACCATCGCCTGGGTCAACCGCGTCACGGGCGTGCCGAACATCTCGGCGCCCTGGGTGTACTCGCTGCTGACCGCCTTCTGCGGCTCCTGTCTGCTGCTCATCATCGCCTGGCGCAACGGGCTGTCCGACCGCTCCGCCGCGACCCGGCGGGCGATGCGCTGGGTGGTCTCCGGCTACGGCGGGGTCATCGTGGCGCTCTGGGTGCTGTTCGTCCTCGCGGACGCGCCCGTGGAACGGCGGCTGGACCTGGACACCTACTACGCCAACACGCCGTTCATGCGCGAGGAGATCCTGCTCTACCTGCTGGCCCACACCACGGCCGTGCTGATCACCTCGAAGCTGATCTGGAACTGGGTGCGCGCCGACGGCCTGGACGCCTGGCTGCGCTGGGGGCTGACCTTCCTGGGCGCCGGGTACGCGATGAACCTCGTCTTCGACGCCGCCAAGCTGACCGCCGTCGTGGCCCGCTGGACCGGCCACGACCTGGACCGGCTCAACCTGGAGGTGGCGCCGCCGGTGGCCTGTCTGTCCGCCGTGCTGATCGCGGTCGGCTTCATCCTGCCGCACGCCGGCCAGTACCTGAGCAGACGGCGGCGGGTGCGGCGGGCCCACCGCGAACTGCGGCCGCTGTACCTGCTGATGCGGTCCGTGGACGGCGGGCGGGTGCCGTACGCGCCGTGCGTCGACGCCGGGCTGCGGCTGACCCGCCGGGAGACGTACATCCGGGACGCGCTGCTGCCGCTCGCCCGCTGCCTCGACGAGGACCTGCGGCGCCGCTCCTACGACGCGGCGCGCGGCCTGGGCCTCGCGCCGGACCGGTCCCGGGCGCTGGCCGCGGCGGTGGCGGTCACGGAGGCGGTCGGGGCCCGGCACGGCCCGCGCGACGGGGCGGACGGCGGCTGGGCGGCCGGGCACGCGGAGGGCGGCCCCGACCCGACGGAGCTGCTCCGCGAGATCGGCGCCCTCTCCCTGGCCCTCGGCGACCCCGGGGCGCTGCGGATGGTGCGGGCGCTCGCGGTGGCCGCCCCGAGACGCGGGGTGCGGGTCGGGGAGGGCACCGGAGGTGGCTGACCGGGGGCAGCTCTTGGCATATTGCAGGGAACCGCGCGACGCGCCGGCCGGCCGGGCGGCGCCGGGACGGCGGGACCGACAGGAACGACAGGGCAGGGGTTGAGGAGAAAACGGTGGGTACGAGCAGGCAGATGCGCCGCCTCGCGGACACGCTCATCGACCCGATCAGGGTGCCCGTACCGGCCGATCCCGAGGTGCTGTTCGACGCCCTCGTCGCGTCCGTCGCCGCCTGGCGGGGCCGGGAGGTCGTGGTCGTCCGCGAGACGTTCCCCCCGCACACCGCCAGCGGCCTCTGGGTCGAGGGCGAGGAGCAGGACGTGATCGTCGTCGACCGCCGCGCGGCGGTGTGGCACCAGATCGTCATCCTCTGCCACGAGGTGTGGCACATCCACCGCCGCGAGGCCGAGCGCGCCGCCGCCGGGGCAGCGGCCCGCCCCCGGCTCGGCTGGCTGCGCGGCGGCCGGGCGGGCGGTCCGTCGGCGGCGGCCGGGCGGGACGGGGGCGCGCGGCCCGTCCGGGGCGCGGCCGTTCCGGGCCGGGCGGTGGCGGCGCGCAGCGACTTCAGCCTGGCGGAGGAGCAGGAGGCCGACCGGTTCGGCATGCTGATGGGCCGTCGGCTGCGGTCCCGGCTGGAGTCCTCCGAGGACCCGGTGTACGCGCCCGACGGCGCGGCCGGGGACCTCGCGGGACGGATCGGCGCCGCCCTCCACTACCGGGGGCCGCGCGGATGAACGGTCTCGTCAACTACGTGAGCTGCGCCGTGCTGTGGCTCGGCCTGGCGGTCAAGGCGCCGGACCTGATACGCCACCGGCGCGACCCGTACCTCGGCTCCATCTGCGCGGTGCTGGGTCTCGCCGGACTCTGCTTCTTCCTCGGCGCCCCGCCCACCGTCGGCGCCGTCAACCGGCTCGGCGGGGTGCCCAACCTGGCGGCGCCGCTGACGTACGCGTCGATCACCGCGTACGGCGCCGCCGCGCAGGTGCTCATCGTCCACTGGCGGGGCGGGCCCCGGGTGCGGGAGGTCGCCCGGCGGTGGGTGTGCGCCTACACGCTCGTGGTGCTCGGCATAGCCGTGCTGTTCGCGCTGGGCGAGGCGCCCGTGGAGCGCCGCACCGACCTGGACACCTACTACGCGACGACGCCGTTCATCGGGCAGATGATCGTGCTGTACCTGGCCGGGCACCTCACCGCCGTCACGGTCACCGCGGTCTCGGCGCTGCGCTGGGCCCGGGAGGTGGGCGGCGCGCTGCGGGTCGGACTGACGGCACTGGGCGCGGGCGCGCTGTGCAACGCCGGGTACAGCGTGACCAAGCTCGCCGCCGTGGGCGCCCGCCACGCCGGGCGGGACTGGTCGGTGCTGGCCTCCGGGGTCTCCCGGGCGGCGGCGGCGGTGAGCGCCGTGCTGACCGTGGCGGGGGTGCTGATCCCGCTGATCGTGCCGCGGCTGGCCGCCTGCCGCCGGGCCTGGCGGACGTACGCCCGGCTGGCGCCGCTGGAACGGCTGCTGGACGGGGTGCTGACCCGCCGCCGGCTGCGGCTGCCCCGGCCCCGGCTGGCCTCGCCGTCGACCCGGCTGATGTGGCGCCAGACCAGCATCCACAACGCGCTGAGCCATCTCGTCCCGTACGTCGACGGCGCCCTGTACGAGCGGGTCCTGGCGGCCGAGCTGCGCGCGGACGGGGACGCGGCGCGGGCCGAGGCCGCCGCCTGGGCGGCGGTCGTGGCGGCGGCAGTCCGGGCCGCGGAGCGCGGCGAACTCCCCGGGCCGGGCCCGGGGGCACCGTCGGCCGGGGTTCCGCTGTCCGTCCTGGGACTGCCGTCGGGCTGCCCCGCCGCCGTCGCGGCCGCCGCCGTCTCCGCCGTTCCGGCCGCGGTCCCCGCCGCCGGCCCCGGGGAGGCCGGGCGTCCGCCGGAGCGGCTGCCGGGCGCCACCGCGCTGGTGCGCATCGCGGACGTGCTGGCCGCCGCCGTGCCCCCGCCCCGCCGCACGCCCAGCGGACGGAGGTCCCCGGCGTGAGCCTCGTGGTCTATCTGGCCGCCGTCGTCTTCGGGCTGTCCTGCCTGGTGCTGTTCCGCCGCCCCCGCTCCCGTCTGACCCTCTCCACCTGCGTGGCGATACTCCTGGGCTCGCTGGTCTTCGTCTGCTCCGCCCCGCTGACCCTGGCCACCGTCAACCGCCTCACCGGCGTACCGAACTTCGGCGCCCCGCTGACGTACTGCATGATGTCCGCCTACAGCTGCTCGCTGCTGGTGCTGCTGATCAACTGGCGGGGCGGCTCCCGGGCCCGCGTCCGGCGCCGGGTGCTGCGCAGCGTGGCCGCGTACACGCTCCTGGGCGTCGTCCTCGTCGTGCTGTTCGCGCTGGCGGACACCCGCACCGAGCGGCTCACCGACCTCGACACGTACTACGCGGACACCCCGTACATGCGGGTCATGATCGTGCTCTACCTGGCCGGGCACAGCGCCGCGACCCTGGCGATGTGCGCGGTGTGCGTGAAGTGGGGGCGCGAGGTCACCGGGCTGCTGCGGACCGGGCTGCGGCTGATCCTGGCCGGCAACCTGCTCGACGTGGTGGGCTTCCAGCTCACCAAGTACACCGCCCTGGGCGCCCGTTGGACCGGGCACGACCTGGACTTCCTGTCCACCTCGGTGGCCCCGCCGATGGCCTCGCTCGCCGCGCTGACCTGTGCCTCCGGGTTCGTGCTGCCGAGGCTGCTGCCCGCCGCCGGGGCCCAGTGGCGGGGGCTGGACCTGCACCGCCGGCTCGGCCCGCTGTGGCGGCTGGTGCGCTTCGCCTCGACGGCGCCCGAACAGCCCTACTCCTGGTGGCGGTTGCCCCGGGAGCGGCTGCGGTGGCGGGAGATGTCCATCCACGACGCCCTGCTGGCGCTGGCGCCGTACTTCGACGACGGGGTCCGCGAGCGGGCCCACGGGGCCGTGCTGCGCGCGGGCGGCACCGACCGGCTGGCCCGCCCGGCCGGGGAGGCCGCCATGCTGGCCGACGCCGCCCGCCGGGCCGCCGCGGGCGAGGAGCCGCCCGCCGCGCCGAGCACCCACCGGCTGCGCGCCACCGAGGTCTCCGGCACCGGTGAACTCGTCGAGCTGGCACGGGCCCTGGACGGCGTGACCGCGGCGGACGCGGACCGGGACGGTACCGTGAGGGCCGCCCACGGCTGACCGGGGCCGTACCCGGCCCGCGCCGCGGGCTGCCGGGCGGCGGCGCGGGCCCGACCGAAGGAGACGCATGTCCCGTAGAGCAGTCGTCATCGGCGCCGGTGTGGCCGGCATGCTGGCCGCGGCGGCCCTGTCGGCCGCCGTGGACGAGGTGACCGTGCTGGAGCGCGACGAGCTGCCCGACGGTCCGGCGCACCGCAGGGGCCTGCCGCAGGGCCGCCACGCGCATCTGCTGATGGCCGGGGGGCTGGCCGCGATGGACGGCCTGGTGCCGGGCCTGTCCGTGCGCGAACACCTGCTGGCGGCCGGGGCGCGGGAGGTCGCGCTGGGCTCGGGGATGGTCGCGCTCACCCCCGAGGGCTGGTTCCGGCGCTGGCGGCACGAGGGACCGCGGATGCTCACCTGCAGCCGGGCGCTGCTGGACTGGGTGGTGCGCGAGGCGGTCCTCGGCAAGACCGGGGTGCGGCTGGTGCGGGCGGACGCCCTGGGGCCGACCGGTTCGCCGGGCCGGGTCGACGGGGTCCGGGCGGCGACGGCGGACGGCGAGGAGGTGTTCGGCGCGGATCTGGTGGTGGACGCCGGCGGGCGCGGCTCGCGCCTGCTGACCTGGCTGGACGGGCTGGGCGTGACCGGGGTGCGGACCCGCACGGTGGACGCGGGCCTGGTCAACGCCACCCGTGTCTACCGGACGCCGGAGGGCGCCGGGGACTTCCCGATGACGGTCCTGCACGCCGACCCCTACGCGGGACGGCCGGGCCGCAGCGGGATGGTGCTGCCGATCGAGGGCGACCGCTGGATGGTGAGCCTCGGCGGCACCCGCGGGGGCGAGCCGCCCGCCGATTCCGAAACGTTCCTGCGCTATGCAGGGGAGCTGCCGCACCCGATCGTGGCCCGTCTGATCTCCGGCGCCGAACCGCTGACCGACGTACGGGTGGGGCGCGGCACCAGCAATGTGCGGCGCCATCTGGAGCGGGCCCGGAACTGGCCGGAGGGGCTCGTCGTCCTCGGCGACGCGCTGGCGACCTTCAACCCGGTCTACGGGCAGGGCATGTCGGTGGCCGCGCTGGAGGCGCGGATCCTCGGCGAGGAGGTGCGGCGCGCGGGGGCCGCCGCGCCGGGGCTCGCGCGGCGCGTGCAGCGGCGGGTGGCCGGGCCGGTGGACGCGGCGTGGGCGATGGCCGTCAGCCAGGACGTGCTGTACCCGGGCACCCGGGGCGGAACGGCGGGCGCGGCCGACCGCATGGTCACCTCGTACGCCCGTCGGCTGACCCGCGCGGCGACCGGCTCCTACCCGGCGGCGGCGGCCCTGTGGGACCTCACCAGCCTGCTCGCCCCGCCGACCCGCCTGCTGCGGCCCGCCGCGCTGCTCGCCGCCCTCACGGGCCCCGCCCTTCCCCCGCTCTCCGGCCCCCCGCTGACCCCGGCGGAACACGCGACGCTGCGGAGGCTGACGGCGGGGGGCGGGTGAGGCGGACGGGCCGCGCGGGGCGGCGGCTGCCCGGCGGGGGTGGCGGCTGCCCGGCGGGACCCGGTACGCGGAGCGTGGGAGGCGGGGCCCGGTGCGGGGTCCGGGAGGGCTGGGCGCGCCGGGCCCCGCGCGGGGAGCCCGGATCGGGGTGCGCGCGCGTCCGACGGCGAGGGCGCGGCCGGCGGCCTTCCGGCTGGGGTGGCCCCGTGGGTGCGGCCGACGGGGAAGCCGGTGACGACCACGGGGTCGAGTACGTCGTCGTCCGGGCCGCGGAAGCCGAGGTCCGACAGCCCCAGAGGCCGACGGCGCGCGGGTGGGCCAGGACGTGGCCCTGGCGGGTGGCGGTGTCGTCGTGGGTGCGGCCGGGCCGGGCGGCGGATACGCCGGACCGCCCGGATACGACGAACCGTCCGGCTCCGTCGGACGGTCCCGCCCGACGGTCCGCCCCCGGACGGCCGCCCCCGGTGGCGCCGCTCCGCCTGCCGCCCGCCCCGGCGGGAACCGAGGCCGCCACCGAGCACGTGGTCTCCGTCGCGGGCAGCCCACGACCAGCACGGGCGCCTGGGAGGGGGTCACCGGGCGGGGATCGGCTGGGTCAGGTTCACCGGGTTGCCGTCGGGGTCCTGGACGTGGGCGACGCGCTGTCCCCAGGGCATGTCATTGGGGCCGCCGCGGACCGAGCCGCCCAGAGCCGTCACGCGGCCGAGCGTCTCGTCGACGTCGTCGACACCGATGCTGAGCAGGATCCGCGGTGCCGCCCCGGTGTCCAGGTCCGCCCTGGCCACCAGCCCGAGGTCGGTGTCGCCGATGCGCAGGCCGAGGTAGAAGGCGGGCCCTTCCTCCGGTGTCCGGAAGACCTCCTCGGCGCCGAACAACTTCGTGTAGAAGCTCAGCAGGACGTCCGGGTCGGCGGTCAGGATCACTGGCTGGATGGTGGACATCGCACTCCTGTCGAGAACGGTCGTGTCACTGGGTGGACCGTTCGAGGACGGTGAACTCATCGGCGAACCGCCCTGCCGGACGACCTGCGCACCGGACTGCCGTCCGCGACGGGTGCGGGTACGGGTACCCCGAGACGACGTCGCACCACGCCGCTTGCCGGTGGCTTCGCGAGGGCGGACGTCCACGGAGCCGGGCGGTACGCCGGGACCGGCGGGGGCGGACCCGGCAGGGGCCGTCCGACGACCTGGGCTCAGCGCGGAGTGCGCGGTGCGGCGCGCGCGGTGCGGAACGGCCCGGCGCGGAGGGGCACGGTGCCCGGGGCGGAGAGGCACGGTGCCCGGCGCGGAACGGCCAGGCGCGGAGGGGCACGACGCAGGGTGCCCGGTCGACGGGAACCCGGCAACGGGAACCCGGTGCTCGGAGTCCGGCGAGAGCACCCGGCAGGGGCGGAGTCGCCCCCGTTGTACCTCGCGCGGCGAGCCCGGCATGGTGGGCACGGCACGGGGGCGCCCGGTGCGCCCGGTGCGCCCGGTGCGCCGGAACCGCGAGGCCGGACCCCGGCAGGGCGGCCGGACGCGCCGAGCCCCGCGCGCCGAACCTGACACGGGCGCACAACACGGAGGCGCACCACGATGCCCCGAGCCCGGCACGGGGAGCCGGGCGAGTGGGCCCGGGGCCCGGTGTGCGGGGCATGTGCGCGGGGCGCGGTGTTCGAGGCCCCGTGCGCGGGACCGAGGCACAGGGCCCGGAGCGGGCCCGGAGCGCGGAATCCGGGGCCCGAGCCCGGAGCGCGGATCCGGAGCGCGGACCCAGGGCGCGGACCCGGAGCGCGGAATCCGTGTGCGGAACCCGGGGCCCGAGCCCCGGGTGGCCGGTCCGCCGGTCATGTGGCGGCGGGGTGGTGGGTGACCATGGCGTCATGGCCTCCGAGAAGCGGCCCGCCGCTCCCTTCACCCCGCTCGACTTCCAGCTCGTCCTGCTGCGCCGCATGGCCGACCACAACCCCGGCCCGGTGGAGGACGCCCGCCGGGAGCTGGGGGCCTCGGCGGCCCGGATGCGGGAGGCCAACAGCCGTTGGCAGGCGATGCTCCGCTCACCGCGCGCCCGGTCCGCCTCCGCCCGCTACCGCTCGGTCCTGGGCGAGCCGGAGGCGGTGCTCCCGCGCCGGATCGGCGACCTGGAGTGCGAGGCCCTGCGGTGGCCGCTGCCGCTCTGGCCCGGCCTGCGCTTCGAGGTGCTGCTCGCGGCGGACGGCACCGTCTGGAACGCGTGGCTGGTCCGCGCCCCCGGCGCCGAGGGCCCCGCGCTGCGCACCGTGGCGGATCTGACGCCCTGGTCCTGCACGGTCGACGAGGCCGCCCGCGCCTTCGCCCCCGCCCGCCCGCTCCAGGGCTCGGCCCCGACCCGCTGGGGCCTGGCCTTCACCGCCCCCGGCGCGGACGGGGCGCCCCGCGCGGTGACGGCGGAGTTCACCTGGGGGCTGCTCCAGCGGATCGCGGTCGCCGGGGACGGACCGGAGCCCCGCCCTGCCGCCCCGTCCTGACCTCCCGCCCGCCGGGCCCGCCCCCGGCCCGGCACCGGGCCCCGTCCGCTCCCGCCCGGCCCGGTCCCGGCGCTCCGACGGTTCCGTCACCCGGCCGGCCCGGCCCCCGCGACCCCCTCCCCCGGCCCCTTTCCCTCACCCGCTCCGCTCTCGACACCCCGTACCGGGCCCGGATCGGGTAGGAACGGGGGCGGTACCCCTGTCCCGTCTCCCGAGGAGTCCCCCGTGTCCTCCCTCTTCCCGGCCCTCACGTCCGCCCCGGACGACCACGTGGCGCTGCGCTTCGGTGAGCGCTCGCTGACCTACGCGGAGCTGGCGTCGGCCGCCGGTGCCGTCGCCGAACGGGTGCGCGGGGCCGGGCGGGTCGCCGTCTGGGCGACGCCGTCGCCGGAGACCGTCGTCGCGGTGGTCGGCGCGCTGCTCGCCGGCACCGCCGCCGTACCGCTCAACCCCCGGTCCGGCGGGCGGGAGCTGGAGCACATCCTGGCCGACAGCGCGCCCGCCCTGCTGCTGGCCGCGCCCGGTGAGGCGCTGCCCGGACCGGTGGCCGCGCTGCCCCGGGCCGACGTCGACGTCCGTGCCGCCGGGCCGGTGCCCGCCGACACCGGCGGCGAGGAGGACCCGGCCCTGGTCGTCTACACCTCCGGCACCACCGGCCCGCCCAAGGGCGCCGTCCTCCCCCGCCGCGCGCTGGCCGCGACGCTGGACGCGCTGGCCGCCGTCTGGGGGTGGACCGGACGGGACGTCCTCGTCCACGGACTGCCGCTGTTCCATGTGCACGGACTGGTGCTCGGGATCCTGGGCCCGCTGCGGCGCGGCGGGTCGGTGCGCCACCTGGGCGGCTTCACCACCGAGGGCGTGGCGCGGGAGCTGGGTTCCGGGGCGACCATGCTGTTCGGGGTGCCGACGATGTACCACCGGATCGCCGAGGCCCTGCCCGGCGACCCGGCGCTGGCGAAGGCGCTCGCCGGGGCCCGGCTGCTGGTGTCGGGGTCGGCCGCGCTGCCGGTCCACGACCACGAGCGGATCGCCGCCGCGACCGGGCGGCGGGTCGTCGAGCGGTACGGCATGACGGAGACGCTGATGAACACCGGCGTCCCCGCGGACGCCGAGCCGCGCGCCGGAGCGGTGGGGCCGCCGCTGCCCGGGGTGGAGCTGCGGCTCGTGGAGGAGGACGGCACACCCCTGACCGCGGACGACGGGGAGAGCGTCGGCGAGATCCAGGTGCGCGGCCCGAACCTGTTCACCGGGTACCTCAACCGCCCCGACGCCACCGCCGCCGCCTTCACCGCCGACGGCTTCTTCCGCACCGGGGACATGGCGGTGCGCGACCCCGACGGCTGGGTCCGCCTGGTCGGGCGCAGGGCGACCGACCTGATCAAGAGCGGCGGCTTCAAGATCGGCGCCGGGGAGATCGAGAACGCGCTGCTCGAACACCCCGGGGTGCGGGAGGCCGCCGTCACCGGCGAGCCGGACGCCGACCTGGGCGAGCGGATCGTGGCCTGGGTGGTGCCCGCCGACCCGCAGGCGCCCCCGGGGCTGGCGGAGCTGGCCGCCCATGTCGCGGAACGGCTGGCCCCGCACAAGCGGCCCCGGGTGCTGCGGCTGCGCGAGGCGCTGCCCCGCAACGACATGGGGAAGATCATGAAGCGGGCGCTGGGCGATGGCTGACGCCCGCCCGGCCGCACCGGGCCCGGCCCGCCCCGGGCGGCACGGCGCGCGGGAGACCGTCGCCCTGCTCTGCGACGCCTTCGACGAGCTGCCGTCCCCTCCCGCGCCGCCGGAGCCGCCCGACGGCCCGCTCGGCTGGGAGGGGTACGACGACGCCCGCGCCCGTGCCGCCGCGCGCACCGGCGAGGAGGAGTCGGTGGTCTGCGGCACCGGCGTGGTCGGGGGCACCCGGGCGGTGCTGATCGCCTTCGAGTTCGGCTTCCTCGGCGGCTCGCTGGGCCGTCGCACCGGCGACCGGCTGGAGGCGGCGTTCGCCCACGCGCGGGCGCACCGGCTGCCGGTGGTGCCGCTGGTCGCCACCGGCGGCAGCCGGATGCAGGAGGGCATGCTCGCGCTGACCCAGCTCCAGCGGGTGGCCCGGCAGTCGGCGCTGACCCGGGCGGCGGGGCTGCCGCAGATCGCGGTCCTGCGCGACCCGGCGACCGGCGGCGGCTGGGCGACCCTGGGCGCGGGCGCCGACGTGGTGCTGGCGCTGCCCGGCGCCCAGGTGGGCTTCGCCGGGTCCCGCGTCCGGCCGCCGGGCGCCGATCCCGCGGCGTACGGCGCCGAGGGGCAGGTGGCGGCGGGCAGCGCGGACGCGGTCGTGCCGCCCGGGGAGCTGCGTGCCGTGCTGGGGCGCTGGCTGCGGCTGCTGACCTCGCCGTCCGCGGACCCGGCGCCGGTGCCGGAGCCGCTCGGGGCGCGGGACCTGCCGGCCGACGGGGCGGAGGCGGTACGGCGGGCGCGGGCGCCCGGGCGGCCCCGGGCGGGCGCCTATCTGGACGCCTACTTCACCCACCGGGTGGCGCTGAGCGGCGACCGCTGCGGCGGCACCGACCCCCGGGGCATGCTGTGCGGTTTCGGCGAGCACGCGGGGCGGACGGTGGCGTACGCGGCCCAGACCGGGACGGCGACCCGGCCCGCCGGATACCGCACGGCCGCCCGGCTGGTGCGGCTCGCGGACCGGCTCGGCATCCCGGTGCTGACCCTGGTGGACACCCCGGGCGCCGCCAACGACGCGGCGGCGGAGCGCCAGGGGGTCGGGCCCGCCGTCGCGGACCTGTT
Source organism: Streptomyces sp. NPDC107521 (assembly GCF_055598485.1). Lineage (NCBI taxonomy): Bacteria > Bacillati > Actinomycetota > Actinomycetes > Kitasatosporales > Streptomycetaceae > Streptomyces > Streptomyces sp. NPDC107521. Next base: position 163,245 of record NZ_JBVKAT010000001.1, on the reverse strand, counting down.
CGGGGCGATGGCCTCGCTGCGGGTGCCCGCCACCACGCTGGTGATCGGCGAGGGCGGTTCGGGCGGCGCCCTGGCCCTGGCCGCGCCCGGCCGCACCTGGGTCGCGCCGGACGGCTACTTCTCCGTCATCGCCCCGGAGCAGGCGGCGGCGATCCTCAAGCGCCCGCCGGCCGAGGCCGAGCGGACCGCCGATCAACTGCGCCTGCGGCCGCAGGACCTGGCGGAGCTGGGGCTGATCCGAACGGATGATCGGGTGTTCCCCGGAACAGGTGGTCATCGCTCGGGAGAGTGATGAAGGGTGCCCGCGGCAACGATACTCAACGGTGTGCGCACGACGGGCTGCAGACCGTGACGGGCGCACGGTCCCGGATGAACGCACGTCCCAAGGAGCAGTACGCACATGAACCTTCTCACCGACATCCTCGCCGGCCTGGTCCACCTCGTCGGCCGGCTGGTCTGACGGTCGCAGGGAACCGGCGGCGCCGTCCCCCCGTCCCAGGGGGGCGGCGCCGTCCGCGTGCGCGGGGCGCGCCTCCCCCGTCGTGCGCTCCGGGCCGGTGTGCCGCACGCTCCGGGCGCCGCCGGGCCACCATCGGATCACCACCGGTCACCGCCGGACCGCCGCCGGGGCCGCGCCGTCGGGGCCGCCGCCCGCCCCGCCGGACACCGGCACCCGCTCCCGCTCCCGCTCCCGCTCCCGCACCCGCCGACGGTCCGGCGCCCCTCGCCCCGCCCCCCGTCACCCGTACGGCCCCGCGCCTCCCCCGTACGGAGCAGGCGCCGTCCTCCGGTCCCCCCGCCCGGCCCCCTCCGGAAGGCGCCCCGCAGCCGCCGCGCGCACGATGCCTGTGAGGCCGGCCACCCGGCGGCCGTACGGTCCGGCACTCGGGAGGAACCGCCATGACCGCCAGTACCGCCACACTGGAGCAGTTGCGCCGCTGCCACTTCGCCGTCGACCTGGGGGCCGCGCGCACCCGCGTGTACGTCAAGGGCGCCGGGCTCGTCGTCGACCAGCCGTCCGCCGCCGCGGTCAACACCCGCACCGGCGCGCTGATCGCCGTGGGGGAACTGGCGGAGCGGATGACGGGCCGCACCCCCGGCTACATCCGCGTCGTACGCCCCGTGTCCGGCGGCACCGTGGTCGACATCGAGATGGCGCAGCGCATGCTCCGGCACCTGCTCGGCGACCGGATCCGCCGCACCCTGCGCCGCAAGCCCCGGCTGCGCGCCGCCGCCTGCACCCCGCACGACGCCGATCCGCTGGCCCAGCGCGCCGCCATCGAGACCCTGGTCGGCCTCGGTGCCCGCCGCGTCGAACTCGTCGACACCCTCATCGCGGCGGCCGTCGGCTGCGGGCTGCCCGTGGAGCAGCCCGAGGCCACCATGATCATGGTGTGCGGGGCGCACGCCACCCAGGTCGCGGTGCTCTCCCTCGGTGCCATCGTGACCGCCGAGCGCATCCCCGTCGGCGGCGAGGCCGTCGACCACGCGATCGTGCAGCATCTGCGCCACCAGCACGAGCTGGTGCTGCCCAGCCAGTCGGTGCGCCCCCTCCAACTGGCCCTGTCCGGCAACGGCCTGACCCCGCACGGCCCGGCCTCCACCGAGATCCACGGCCGGGACGTGGCGACCGGGCTGGCCCGCAGCGTGCGGGTGGACACCGCGGCGGTGCGGCACGCCATCCAGACCCCGCTGACCGCGGTGCTCGACGGCATCGGCAAGGTGCTGCGGGACTGCCCGCCGGACCTGGTGGCCGACCTCGCGGACCGGGGCATCATGATGGTCGGCGGCAGCGCGCTGCTGCCGGGCTTCGACCACATGCTGCGCGAGGCGACCGGCATGCCGGTGCACATCGCCGAGCGGCCCGGCGTCTGCGCCGTCAAGGGTCTCGGCATCATGCTCGAGGGCCGCATCGAGCCGATGGTGCTCGACCCGACGGGCGACTGACCCCCCGCCGCGCCCCGACGGCATGACGACCGGCCGGCCCCCGCCCCGCGCGGCCCTGTCCCTCCTCCTCGACGCCGTCCTCGGCGCCGGGAGCGGCGGGGACGACCCCGCCCCCGCGCTCCGCCGCCTCCTGGACGCCGCCGTCGCGCTCACCGGCGCCGCGCGGGCGGAACTGGTCCCCGCCGACCCGGCCCGGGACGGTCTCGCCCCCCTCAGCACCTCTCCGGACCCTCCTCCCGGGTCCGCCCCGGGCGCCGCGCACCGGCTGTGGGTGCCGGTCCCGGTGGGCGAGGAGCCGTTCGGCGGTCTGCGCGTCACCGCCCGCCCCGGTGCCGGCCCGTTCACCCCCGGGGACGGGCACCTGCTGGGGGTCCTGGCCACCCAGGCGGGGATCGTCGTCGGCACCGCCCGGCTGCGCGAGGCGGCCCGGCTGCGGGAGCGCTGGATCGAGGGCGCGGCGGCCGTCACCACCGCCCTGCTCACCGACGGGGACACCGGCGACGCCCTGCTGACCGTGGCGGAGCGGGCCCGGACGCTCGCCGGTGCCTCCGCGGGCGTGATCCTCCAGCGGGCCGCCGGGGGCGGCATGGAGATCGTGACCGCCTCGGCACCGGACGACCCGGACGGCCTGGTCGGCGCGACCATCGCCCCGGGGAGCCCGGTCCTGGAGCAACTCCTCGGCGGCGAAGCGGTGTTCATCGCGGACTCCGCCACCGACCCGCGCATGACGACCCGGGTGCGGCACCGCTTCGGGCCCAGCATGATGCTGCCCCTGCGGACGGACGGCCGTCTGATCGGCACCCTCGCGCTGCCCCGCCGCCGCGGCGGGCCCCCGTACACCGCCGTGGAACGGCAGCTCGCGGCCCAGTTCGCCTCGCAGGCCGCGCTGGCCCTCGTCCTGGCCGACGCCCGGCGCGGCCGGGAGCGCCTCGCCGTCCTGGAGGACCGCGACCGCATCGCCCGCGATCTGCACGACCTCGTGGTGCAACGGCTGTTCGCCACCGGGCTGATGCTGGAGTCCACACGGCGCCGCCCCGACGCGGACGACGTCCGGGACGTGCTCGGCGAGGCGGTGGAGGAGCTGCGGTCCACGGTCCAGGACGTCCGTACGGCCATCCTCGTCCTCCAGCAGCCGCCCGCGGAGCCGCCGTCCGGTCCGCGCGGGCGGGTGCTGCGCGAGACGGCGGTGGCGGCGGCCCGGCTCGGGTTCCCGCCGTCCACCCGGTTCACCGGCGCCGTCGACGCCCGGGTGCCGGACGGGGTCGCGGACCACCTCGTCACCGTCCTGCGCCGGGCGCTGGACGCCGCCCGCCGCCGCACCGGCGTGTCCCGCGTGGAGGTCTCCGTGGACGCGACGGCACGGCTCCCGGACGGCCGCGACGCCGTGCGCCTGACGGTCACGGACGACGGCGAACGGGAGGACGGGGAGGGCACGGGCGAGCGGCGGGACGGCGGCTGGGACGTCGACGGCATCGGCACCGGCATCGGCACCGGCACCGGCACCGGCACCGGCACCACGATCACCTGGGACGCACCGCTGTGAACGGCCCGGGTGTGGCGGGCCGCGCGGCGGGGCAGGCGCACTCCCACGGGGATCGTGCCGACGTGGCGAACGTCTGCGGACAGAGGAAGCGGGACGGACAAGGCGGGTGACATGACCTCAGCGGCTCCACCACGTCCGGCGGGAGGGACGACGACCGCCCTGGCCATAGAGGGCCGGGTGGACGCGGACTCCGGCCGGGCCCTGCTCCTGCCCCGGGGGGACCTGGCGCGCGGATGCGTGGGGGTCCTGGCCGAGGCGCTGGCCGGGCTGCCCCGGGGCGTCGGCCGGATCGACGCCGACATGACCGGGGTGGTGTTCATGGACGCGTCCGGGCTCCAGTTCCTCGACCTGCTCGGCGGCCACGGCAGACGCCGCTCGGTACCGGTGACGGCGACGCGCTGGCACGGCCAGCCCTCGCGGTTCCTGGACCTGGCCGGACTGGACCCCGCCGACCCCCTGCACACCCCCGCCGGGCCCCGAGAGCACCGGCCCGAGGACGGGGCCCGGCGGGTGGACGTGCTGGAGGAGGAGGTGGAGCAGTTGCGCCGGGCCATCGCCTCCCGCCCCGTCATCGACCAGGCCCGGGGCGTGCTGATGGCCGTCCACTCCTGTACGCCGGACCAGGCGTGGCACCTGCTGCGGGAGGCGTCGCAGGTGTCCAACACCAAGCTGCGCACGGTCGCCGCCTCGGTCACCGCCGGGGCCGCCCCCGACGGACCGCCCCCGCCGCCGGAGATCCGCGCGGCCCTGCGCACCGCCCTGGGCCGGCTCCCCGGCTGACCCAGGGCCCGGAGGCGGTCGCCGCTCCACCGTGTCCCGGGCCGGGGCGGCTCACCGGAAGGCGTACTCCGCGAAGTCCGCGACCGGACGGTAGCCGAGCCGCTGGTACAGGGCCGTGCCGGTGGGGCTGTCCGGGTCCGCGAAGAGCAGCACCTCCGCCGCGCCCGCGGCCCGCGCGGCCCGGCCCGCCCCGACCACCGCGGCACCGGCGTACCCGCGTCCGCGCAGGTGGGGCGGGGTGTAGACGGGAACCACCCGGATCTGCCCGGCGACCATCGGGGTGAGTCCCGCCATGGCGACCGGGGTGCCGTCCGGGGTCTCCCAGAGGGTGACGCTCCCGGCCGCGACCTGCGCGTCGGCCCAGGCGCCGTGGTCCTGGACGGCGCCGCCGCCCACGGCCGCGCCGAACTCGCGGTACCAGCGCGCCAGTCGCTCCCGGTCCCGCTCCCCCGCCACCCGGGCGCGGCCCTCCGGGGCGGGCTCCGGCGGGGTGGGGGTGCCGAGGCGGTACAGGCGCGCGCGCTCGTGGAGCACCGGGGTCGCGCCGGTGCCGCCGCCAGGCTGCGGCGAAGGCGGCGGCGGTGTCGCGGTCCGCGCCGACGCCCGGGAGGACGTGCCCGAGAGCGGCGAGCCGCGCGGCCAGGGCGTCGGCCCCGTCCGACGTCAGGGCGGTCAGCCGCAGGGGGTGCGGCGGTGTCCGGAAGGGGACGACGCGGACCCGGCCCGCCCGCTCCAGCACCCCGAGGACCGGAGGTTCGCTGCCGTAGACCGCCGTCCCGCGGGTGCGCAGCGTCTCCGTCACCGTGAGGGCGGGGGTGTGCGGAACGGGACGCGAGCGGAGGAAAGAAAGGCGTCGAGGTTCCCGGTCAGGTGCCAGTCGTCCGGTCGCATGCCCCACCGTCCCATCGCACCGGGGCCGCACGCCCGTGACTCCGGCCCGCGTCCGCGCCCCTGCCCGTACGCGGTGGGAGGCGTCTCGCGGGACGTGAACACAGAAACGTTCCACTGTCATGGAAATCGGGAGATGCCACCTCGGGTGGACCTTCGAGTGGGATGAAACCCCATGATGACGGCGTGCCCACATCCGAGCTGATGCCGATCGGGGTCTTCGCCCGGCGCTGCGGCCTCACCGCCAGCGCGCTGCGCTTCTACGCCGACTCCGGACTGCTGCCCCCCGCCGAGACCGACCCCTCCTCGGGCTACCGCTACTACGACACGGGCCAGTTGGAACGGGCGGACCTGCTGCGCCGGCTGCGCGGGATCGCCATGCCCCTGGCCACCGTCGAGCGGGTCCTCGGCGCCGCGCCCGACGAGGCGGCCCGGCTGGTCGACGAGCACGCCGCGCGGATCGCCGGAGAGGCGGCGGACACCCTGCGCAGGGCCGCCGCCCTGCGCACCGTGCTCGGCGCCGCCGCGCCCGGCACACCGATCGCGGCGCTGAAGGGGCCCGTCCTGGCGGACGCGGTCGAGCAGGTGCTCACCGCCACCGCGCACGAGCCGGGCATGCCGGTGCTCGCCGGACTGCGCGTGGAGGCCGGGCCGGAAGAGGTCTCCCTGATCGCCACCGACCGGTACCGGCTCTCCGTCCGCACCCTGACGCCGTCGGAACCGGCGGACCGGGCCTGGGCCGGGACCCTGCACGGGGACGATCTGCGGGCCGCCCTCGGCGAGGTGCGCCGCAGCGCGCTGGTCCGGCTGGAGGCGACCCCGCACGGCGTGCGGCTGCGCATGGCCGGACGGGGCGACCGGCTCTGCCGCCACCTGCCCGGGGAGTTCCCCGACCACCGGTCGGTGCTCGCCTCGCTGGGCGGGCCCACCACCCGCGCGACGGTCGCGAAGGGCCCGTTCCTGCGCGCCCTGGAGGACCACCCCGGGGAGCGGCTGGCGCTGCGCGTCGCGGACGGCGGGGTGAGCGTGCTGCCGGCGGACGCCGCGGGCCCGGGCGTCCGGCTCCCGGCCGCCGTGACGGGCGAGGCGCTGTGCGTCCGGTTCGGGCTGACCACGCTGCACCCCGCGGTGAGCACCGCGCTCGGCCCGGATCTGATGCTCGACCTGAGGGGCGCCGACCGCCCGGTCACCCTCCGCTCCGCCGACGGCGGCGACCTCACCACCCTGGCCATGCCCGTCCCGCCCCTCCCCTGACCACCGACCACCGACCACCGACCCGAGGACACCTCATGACCACCCCGGCAGCCACCACCCCCGACCCGACCATGGAGGCCATCGGCCTGGCCGTCACCGAGGGCAGGACCGGCGACCCCGACGGCGCCCGCACGCGGCTCCTGGAGCTCTGGGCGGCGATCGGCGTCACCGGCGACCCGCTGCACCGCTGCACTCTCGCCCACTATCTGGCGGATCTCCACGAGCACCCCGCCGAGGCGCTCACCTGGGACGTCCGGGCGCTGGACGCCGCCGACGCCATGACCGACCAGCGGGTGCGGGACCACGACGCCGGACTCCGTGTCGAGGGCTTCCGCCCCTCGCTCCACCTCAACCTGGCCGACGACCACCGCCGCCTGGGTTCCTTCGAGGCCGCCGCCCACCACATCGAGGCGGCCCGCACCCACACCCCCGCCCTCCCCCGGAACCCCTACGGAAACGGAATCCGGGACGCCGTCCAGCAAGTGGCCGAGGCCATCACCGCCCACGACCGCACCCCCCGCCCCTCGGCCCCGGGCCCGGGACACTGAGCCCCCCGACTTCCACCAACAAACCCACCACAATCCCCCGCACGAAAGAACCACCCGAACTCAACGACCAGTGCATACACGGCCGAAGCCAGGACCACCCCCGCGTGCGCGGGGACTACCGGTGGACGAGCTGCGCCATGACCGTGGTCTCGGAGCCACCCCCGCGTGCGCGGGAGCTACGGCGGCTCGGGGCGCGGAATCGGGAGAACGCGGGGGCCACCCCCGCGTGCGCGGGGACTACCCCCGCCGCGAAGGAGGGCTGACCCATGTCCCGGGGCCACCCCCGCGTGCGCGGGGACTACTGCGCATGTCCTCGCCGAGCTCGGCGAGTTCGGGGGCCACCCCCGCGTGCGCGGGGACTACGGCGCAGCAGGCGCAGGCCGCGGCCCGCCGCCCGGGGCCACCCCCGCGTGCGCGGGGACTACTACCTCGCCCGGGCGCTCGGCACCCCCGGGGTGGGGCCACCCCCGCGTGCGCGGGGACTACAGGAAACGACCTGCGGGTTTGTCTCGGGCAGGGGCAGATTTTGCCCACTTCCTTCGACTCCGACCCATCGGTCATTTCCGACGCAATCGCCACCCACCGTCCTCCGGAGCGGCTTCGCAGGAATGATACGGCGCGCCGAATCGGGCACCCGGGTCACCGACACCCCGCCCTTGCGCAAACACCCTTCGCACAGCGCCTCCTCGGCCTCCCCGCGACTACCTCGCTCCACCCCGCCCGACCCCGGGCCCGCAGCGGCCGTCCGACACCCGCCCGGAGGGCACAGGAACCGCGCGGCCGCCACACCCCCACCCCGCCCCCTCCAGGCAGCCCCCACGCCTATCGTGGGACGTCCCGCCATGTGCGGACATCTCAGGAGAACCGACCCGAAGCAGGAGCCGCACGTGTCCAAGATCGCTTTGTTCGGCGCCAATGGAACCATCGGATCCCGTGTCCTGGACGAGGCGCTCCGCCGCGGCCACGAGGTCACGGCCGTCGTGCGCGACCCGGCGAAGCCGACCCGGAGCACCCCCGGCCCGACCGTCGTCACCGGGGACGTCCTGGACCCGGCGTTCGTGGCCGAGGTCGCGCGGGGCCAGGACGTCGTGGTCAGCGCCGTCGGCGGGGGCGACGGGCCGGGCCATGTCGCGACCATCCGGCCCGCCGCCGAGTCCCTGGTCGCGGGGCTGCGCACGCTCGGCGACGCCGCGCCGCGGCTGCTGCTGGTCGGCGGCGCCGGTTCGCTGCGCACGCCGGACGGCGGGCAGGTCTGGGACGCGGAGGGCCTGCCGGAGTTCCTGCTCCAGATCATGCACGCCCACGGCGACGCCCTGGACTTCTGCCGCACCGTCGAGGACGTGCGGTGGACCAACCTCAGCCCCGCCGGAACGATCGAGCCCGGCGAGCGCACCGGCACCTACCGCACCTCCCTGGACGACCTCGTCGTCACCGAGGACGGCAGCAGCCGCATCAGCGCCGAGGACTTCGCCGTGGCCCTGGTCGACGAGATCGACCGGCCGCGGCACATCGGCGAGCGCTTCACCGTCGGCTACTGAGGCACGCCCCGGCCCGCCCGCGACCACCCCCGCCCCCACGGGCGCACCCCTCCGGGTGACCCCCACCGTCACGGCGGCGGACCCACGCCGGCGTCGGCCGGGCCGACGGCGTCCAGTACCCCGCCGCCATCGGCGCCGACACCAACGCGCGGCTCGTCGCCCGCGATGCCGGGAACAACCGGAACACCCACTCGTTCGGCGTCCGCCGACGCTCCCCGCGCACGGCCCCCGTTCCGCCGCGCCCCCGGGGCGGACCCGGGGGCGGCCCCCACGCCCGGCCCGCCCCCCTTCCCACGGCGTGCCCCGCGCCCGCCCCGCACACCACTCCCCGCGCTCCGCCCCCTCCCGCACCTCCACCCCGCGTTTCAAACACCGCACCCCCGTCCACGCCCGCCGCGTGGCCCGAGCGCCGCCCCTCCGCGCGCGCCCGCCTCCGCGCCCCGGACACCGCCTCCCCGCGCCCCGCGCCGGGAGGCTTCGCCATGTCGGCCGCCTGTGCGATCACCCAGGCCACCACCTCTGAGCAGGGGATTCACCGGAGAGCACGGCGATCGACGACCGATGGGGCAACTTACTTTATTTTTCAGCCACTTGACTGATTGTCACCTATGGACAGCGCGCGATTGAAAAGCTGATTCTTGGCTTGTAATCTCACCTCCGCGAGTGAGACACGTGTTCGCATGGGCGGGGAATCGGGGACCGATGGGGTGCGACGAAGGACGGCTGCGCGAGCTGACGGCACCCGGGGACCGGTTCCTCGACGCCGCGGCACCCCTGGACGTCCCGGTGCCCCCGTACGCCTCCACCCCGGCGACGGCCGCCGCGAGACGGCTGCCCCCTCTCCCATCGGCAGTGCGCGACCGCGCCCGTCCGGCCCGCCCCGCACCCTCCACCGCGCCCGGCGCCCGGCACTCCCGCCGCCGTCCGGTGCCTCCCCCCGCCCCACGGCACCGCCCGTCCCGCACGGAGACCACCCGTCCCGCGCCGGAGCACGGCGGTCGGCCGGCGACGGGCGGCCTCCACCGGTCCGCACCGCGCGACCGCGCGTGACGGCCCCGGGGCAGCACCCGCCCGTCGCACCAACGGCACCACACGTACCGCCCCCGCTCACCGGCGCGCGCCGGGCGGACGCACCGACCCGTACCCGGGACGTGCCGTAGGGCGACGCCCCGGCACGCCCCCTCCCCCGCCGGAGACCGTCCCGGCGCGGAGACCCCGTACGCCCTTTTGCCGCGCAGGAAGCCGAGGACTGATCACCATGAGTGAGACCGCGCACGCGTCCCCCGCGATACGGACGGGCCGCTGAGATGGCCGCCTCGACGACGGTCGGACCCTACGGCGGGGGCCGCGCGGGCATCGCCCGGTCGGTGGTGCTGCTGGTCCGGAGCTGCAGCGTCCGGTTCACCGCCTACTACTGGGTGGGCTTCACCGCGGGCCTGCTCGCGGGCGGCGGCTCCGCCCTTCTGTGGGTCCTGCTGGGCGCCCCCATGTGGCTGGCGCTCTGTGTGGGCACCGAGTCCGTCAACCGGATCGCCGACCGGGAGGCGGACGTGGTGAACCAGCCCGAACGCACCCGCCTGTGCGAGGAGTTCGGGTGGAGCCGGCTGACCGGGGTCGCCATCGGGAGCTGGACCTGCTTCGCCCTGTTCGGGGCGGCGCTGCTGTGGACCAGCCCGAGCGTCGTGCTCGCGGTGCTCCTGGTCGCGGACATGGCCATCGCGATCTGCTACTCCGTCGGCCCGGCCCTCAAGCGGCACCGCGTGCTCTCGCTGGCCACACTGATCACCCCGGTCGTCATGCCCGTCCTCACCGGCTGGGCGGTGGAGGGCGACACCGGGGTGCTGCTGAGCCCCGTCCTGCCCGTCGCCGCGGTGCTGGCGGCGTTCACGCTGGGCCTGTCCGGCATCAAGGACATCACCGACGTGGAGGGCGACCGCGCCCTCGGCTACTCCAGCCTCTGGATGCTGCTGGCCCGGCTGCGCCGCGGCGCGGCCGTCTACCTGCTGACCGCCGCGCCCCACCTGCTGGTGGTGGTCTTCGTCCTGACCGGCGCCCTGCCCCCGACCGCGCTGGCGCTGCTGCCGCTGGCCGTGGTCTCCGTCCTGGTGGTGAAGGCCGCCGCGCGCGCCCGGGTGCCCGCGGACCGGGCGGCGGCCCGCGAGGTCATGCACCAGTTCACCTTCTACTTCCTGGCGTTCGCCCTGGCCGCGGCGGCCCCGCGGCCGGCCGTGGCCGCGGTGGCCGTCGCCGCCGTCGCCTACTGGCTGGTGGCGTCCAGGTTCCTGCACTGGTCCGGCGGTCTGAAGAAGGACCAGCTCGTCCGCTGGCGGCATCTGCTGACAGCAACGTCCTGAACGAGGGAGTCCCCATGAACGCGTCGGATCTCACCGCGGAAGTGATCGAGATCATCGCCCAAGTACTCGCCCTGCCCGCGGAGGAGGTGTCGCCACAGGCGCACTTCTACGACGCCCTCGGCGGCGACTCGCTCCAGAAGCTGGAGGTCGTCGCCCTGATGGAGGCCCGCTTCGGCTGCCGCCTGGAGGCCGACCAGGTCGCGTCGAGCGACACCGCCGAGGAACTCGCGGAACGGGCCGCCCTCAGTGTCACCGGCTGAGCGCGCCCGGCACCGCCGGGTGGTGGTGACCGGCATGGGTGTCGTCTCACCGCTCGGCAGCGAGGTGACCACGTACTGGAAGAACGTGACCTCCGGGGCGGTGGCCACCGGCCCCGTCACCCGGTTCCCCGCCGACGGCTACCCGGTCGGGCTGGCCGCCGAGGTCGACGCGGCGGAACTGGACGACGCCGGGGACCCGGACGCCCCGCGCACACCCCGTTCGCTGCGCTACGTGAACCACTCGGTCGACCGGGCGCTGGCCCAGTCCCGGCTCATGGAGCACGCCGACCCCCGGCGCGTCGGCGTCGTCGTGGGGACGGTCATGGGCACCCGCCCGCATCTGGAGGAACTGCGCCGCCGGGGCCGTCCGCTCGACGGCGACCCGGTGTGGGACACCCCCGGGATCCTGGCGGCGGGACCGGCCCGGCGCCGGGGGCTGCGCGGCCCCCGGCAGGTGGTGGGCGCCGGGTGCGCGGCGGGCAACACGGCCCTCGCGCTGGCCGCCGACCACATCCGCTGGGGCCAGGCCGACGCCATGGTGGCCGGCGGCACCGACGAGCTGTCGGAGGCGGTGTTCCAGCTCTTCACCACGTTGCGGGCGCTCGCCCCCGACGTGGTCCGGCCCTTCGACCGCGACCGCGGCGGCATGCTGCCCTCGGAGGGCGCGGCCGTCCTGGTGCTGGAGTCGCTGGAGCACGCCCGCTCCCGGGGCGCGACCGTCCTGGCCGAGCTGTGCGGCTACGCGGTGGCGGCCGACGCCCACCACATGACCGCGCCGCACCCCCGGGGGCTCGGCATGGTCCGGTGCATGCGGGACGGGCTGGCGATGGCCGGGCTCGACCCCGCGGAGGTGGACTACGTCAGCGCCCACGGCACCGGCACCCAGGCCAACGACGCGCTGGAGGCGGCCGCCCTGGCCGGGTTCTTCGGGCCGGGCGGAGGACGGCCCGCGGTGTCCTCGATCAAGGGCATGCTGGGCCACGCCCAGGGCGGCGCGAGCGCCCTGGAGGCCGTCGCCTGCGTCCAGGCCGTCACCGAGGGCCTGGTGCCGGGCAATCCGACGCTGCGGGAGCCGGACGACGGCTGCGCGGAGCTGGACCTGGTCCGCGGACCGGCCCGCGAGGCACCGGTGCGGGTGGCCCTGAGCAACGCCTTCGGCTTCGGGGGGAACGTCGCGACCGTCGTGCTCCGCCGGTACGCCGAGGACGCCCCGCACCGCCCGTCCGCAGCCACCACGGGGAGTTGACATGCGCGCAGACGACACGGCGGAGCCCTCCGCCGCCCCGCCCGTGATCACCGACGGGCCCACGGCCGCCGGTCCGCCCGCGATCACCGCCGTGGCGGCGGTCACCGCGTCGGGCGCGACGGTGGCGGAGCTGTTCGACGACCTGCTCGGCGGGCGGCGGCGGTTCACCACCGAGCGGATCCCGCTCGTCGCCAACGCCCTCCCGCCCCGGCCGTCCGCCGGGGCGTACGACGACAGCCGCGAGATCCACGCCGCCCATGTGCGCGGCCCGCTGCCGCTGGGCGACGTGGTCGGCCCCCGGGTGGACCGCACCCTCACCCGGGACGCCCGGCTGCTGATCCACGCGGCGCACACCGCCTGGCCGGACCGCTCCGGGCACCTCCCCGAGCGGACCGGCGTCGTCCTGGGGACGCTGCGGGCGGGACGCAACGAGTACATCGCCATCCACAACGCGGCCGGGCACAGCGGGCTGACGGTCAATCCGGTCTGGGGGCCGCACTCGGGGTACAACGCCGCCGCCGCGCAGCTCTCCATCGTCCTGCCCGCCGAGGGGCCGAACCTGACGCTCACCTCGGGGGCGACGGCCGGGCTGGAGGCCCTGGCGGTGGGCGCGCGCTGTCTGGACGACGGGGTCTGCGACACCGTGCTGGCGGCGGGCCTGGACACCCTCTCGGCGGCCGTCGGCGGCGCGCCGGAGGGGGCGGACGGCGTACCGGAGGGCGAGGCAGCGGCCGTGCTCCTGCTGGAGCGCGCCGGGGCCGGGGAGGGCCGGGCGCTCGCCCGGATCCTGGGCACCGGCCGGGACGCCGCCGCGGCACCGCCCGGCGACGGGGCCACCGGCTCCGCCACCGGCGGCGGGACGGACGACGGCGGCCCCGGCGGCGGCGCCGCGACGGGCGGCAGCCGGGCCCGCGACACCGCGCCCGGCGCCGCACTCCTCGCCGGGGCCGCCCGCAACGCGGTCCGGGAGGCGCTGCGGGAGGCGGGGCGCCGGCCCGCCGAAGTGGGTCTGGCCGTGGTCCACGCCACGGGCGACCTCGCGTCCGGGGCCGCGCTGCGGGCCGCGCTGGACGCGGAGTTCGGCGACGGCCCGCGGGTGTGCGACGTGACCGCGACGACCGGGCGCACCGGCGGCGCCGACGGGGCGCTCGCGGCGGCCGTCGCGGTGGAGGCGATCCGCCGCGGCGTCCTGCCCCCGGCGGGAACGGGCGGCGGGGGCTCCGGCTGGGAACCACCCGGCGGAAGGCTGGCCCTGTGCCTGTCGGTGGACGCGGGCGGAAGCTGCGCCGCGGTCCTGCTCGGCGGGCCGGAGACGGTGGAGGACGACGTGAACGGGCGAGGGGAACGCGCATGAACGGGCCGCACGAGCGGAACGCCGGATGGTGGTATCTGGACCGCCACCTGGGGCTGGACACGGCGGACGCCGTCTGCCTCATCAGCGAGGAGGGCGAACTCACCTACCGCGAACTGCACGGGCGGGTGTGCCGGTTCGCCCGGGTGCTCGCCGAGGGGGGTGTGCGCCGGGGGGACCGCGTGGTGCTCGTCCTCCCCGACACCGTGGCCTTCGTGGCCACCGTCCTGGCGGCGATGCGCATGGGCGCGGTCCCCGTGCCGATCGCCCCGCTGCTGACCCTGGACGAGCAGCGCCACGTGATCGAGGACTGCGCCCCGGGCGCCGTGCTGCTGGAGGACCCGGAGGGGGAGCTGGCGGCGGACTTCCGCGAGCGCTTCCCCGGTACGGCCCTCTGGAGCCGCAGGCCGGGCGATGGCTCCGTCCGCTGTCTGCCCGCCGAGGCGGAGGCCGCCGAACCGCTGGAGACCGCGCCGGTGGGCGGCGGGGAGGAACCGGCGCTGTTCCAGTACACCTCGGGCAGCACCGGCCGGTCCAAGGGCGTGGTGCACGCGCACCGGGGGCTGCTCGCCTTCGCCGAGGGGGTGGTCCGGCGGCTCGGGCTGACCCACCGGGACCGGTTCCTGTCGATGGCCAAGATGCCCTTCGGCTACGGCTTCGGCAACTCCCTGCTGATGCCGTTCGCGGTCGGGGGCAGCGCGGTGATCACCGAGCGCCGGTCGGACCCGTACGCGGCGGCGAACCTGCTGCGCGCCCACCGGCCGACGGTGTTCTGCGCGGTGCCCACGCTCTACGCGGCGATGCTGGCGGTGCCCCGGGCCACCGAGCAGTTCGACTTCTCCCCCGTCCGCCTCGCCCTCTCGGCGGGCGAGCACCTGGGCGCGGGGCTGAGCAACCGGCTCACCGAGACCTTCGGCCTGAGCATGGTCAACGGCCTCGGCTCGACCGAGTGCCTGCACTTCTTCGTCTCCACCGAGCCGGGCGTCTCGGCGCCGGGCGTCACCGGCGAGCCGGTGCCCACGTACGAGGTCGAGGTGCTGGACGACGAGGGCCGCGTCCTGCCGCCGGGCGGCATGGGCCGGATGCGGGTGCGCGGCCCGGCCAACGCCCTGGGCTACTGGAACCGCCCGCAGCTCACCGCCGAGACCTTCCGCGACGGCTGGTTCCACACCGGCGACAACCTGCGCTACGAGCCCGGCGCCGGGTGGGTCTACCTGGGGCGGGACGACAACATCCTGAACGTCGGCGGCGGCAAGGTGCTGACCTCGGAGATCGAGGAGGTCATCCTGCCCCTGGAGGGTGTGGCCTCCTGCGCGGTCGTCGGGGTGCCGGACGAGAACGAGCTGATCCGCATCGTCGCCTACGTGGTGCCCGAGGACCCCGGGCACGCCGGGAGGCCGGGCGCGCCCGGCGAGCCGGGACGGCCGGGGGACGAGGGGCTGCGGGGGCGGGTGATGGCGGCCGTGCGGGCGTCCCTGCCGCCGCACAAGCGGCCGCAGCGGGTCCGGCTGGTGGACGCGGTGCCGACCACCTCCACCGGCAAGACCGCGCGCTTCCTCATCCGCCAGCGGGAGATGGAGCGGCGCTCATGAGGTCGGGCCCGGAGCGGGTGGTCGTGAAGCGGGGCGGGGAGCGCCGGCTGGTCTGCGTGCCGTTCGCCGGGGGGTCGGCCCGCTCCTTCACCCGGCTCGCCCACCAGCTCGGCGACGAGTGGACCGTGGTCGCGGTCCAGCCCCCCGCCGGGTTCGGCGGCACCGGGGCGAGCCTGGACGCGCTGGCCCACTTCTACCTGGGCCTGCTCGCGGAGGACCTGCGCGGTCCCGGTCTGGTCCTGGGGCACAGCCTGGGCGCGGCGGCGGTGCAGCGGATGGCCCGGATCAAGGGCGAGCGCTGGCCGGACGGCCTGCACGTGGTGCTCTCCGCTCCGCCGGAGGCCGGGACCACCTCGGCCGACCTGCTGGCCCTGGACGACTCCGGGCTGCTGGCGGAGGCCACCCGCCGGGGGATGACGCCGGACCTCGACGTCACCGAGGAGTTCGCGAAGCGCTTCCTGCTGCCGGACCTCCGGAGCGACCTGGCGGCGCTGCGCACCCTGGCGTGGCGGCCGGAGCCGGTCCACGCGCCGGTGCACCTGCTCGGCGGCACCGGGGACGCGATCTGTCCGCCCGCCCGGCTGGAGGCCCTGGGGGCGCTGCTGCGGCCGGTCTCCAGCCGCACGGTCGAGGGCGGGCACCTCTACGTCGTCGAGGAGCCGTCGAGGACCGCGGAGGCGGTCCGCGCGATCGGCGCGGCGGCCGCCGAGGGGGCGGCCGCCCTCCGTTGAGCGGGCGGGACCGGCCGGACACGCGACGGCCGGTCCCGCCCCTCGGGGCGGCGGTCCCGGGGAACGGACGGTCGGGGGTGGTGCCGTCCGGTCCCTCGGGGTGCGCCGCCTCCGGGTGCCCGCGGCGCCGGGGGGATTCGCCGCGGGCTGGTCGGGGTCAGCCGGCCGCGAGCGGCAGGCTTGCGGGACCGCGCAGGCCGGTCCCCTCGGTGAAGCCGACCTCGTCGGTGTCCAGGGCCAGCTTCGGGTGCCGGGCGGCGAGGCCGCGCAGCACGGACTCGGCCATGCTCCGGGCCAGCGGGGCGCCCATGCAGTAGTGGATGCCGGCGCCGAAGGAGAGGTGTCCCTTGTCCCCGCGGTCGACGACGAAGGCGTCGCCGTCCGGGAAGCGGGCCTCGTCCCGGTTGGCCGAGGCGAGGACCAGCATCACGGACTCGCCGGGCTCCAGCACGATGTCGCCGACCTCGACGCGCTCCAGCGCGATCCGGCCCGCGACGTGCGCCGGGGGCTCGCAGCGCAGGATCTCCTCCAGGGCCGTGGCGGCGATCGACGGGTCCTCGACCAGCCGCGCGTAGTCGCCGGGCCGCCGCGCGAAGATCATCGCTCCGGAGGAGATCAGGTTGGCCGAGGTCTCCGACGCCGCCGCCATCAGCAGGGCGCAGGTGCCGGCTATCTCCTCGTCGCTGAGGGCGTCGTCGTTCTCCCGGGCCTGGACGAGGGCGGAGACGAGGTCCGCGCCGGGCTCGGTCCGGCGCCGCTGGGCGAGGCCGTGGAAGTAGGCGTTGCAGTCGGTGATGGCCTGGCGGCGGCGGGCCGCGACCTCCGGCGGGAGGCTGAGGTCGAGGTCGAGCACGCCGGTCAGCTCGCGGTTCCACTCCCGGAACCGCTCCTGGTCCTCGACCGGGACGCCGAGCAGCTTGCCGAGGACGCGGGTGGCGAGCGGGTCGGCGACGGCCTCCACCAGGTCGAACCGGTCGCCGGCCGCGTCGAGCAGCTCGTCGACGGTGGCGTCGATCCACTCGGTCATGGAGCGGATCAGGGAGGGGCTGAAGGAGGAGCCCACCAGGGCGCGCAGCCGGGTGTGCTCGGGCGGGTCGGTGAGGAAGAGGGGCTTGATGCCCCCTTCGAGACCGAGACCCAGGAA
The DNA here is from genome assembly GCF_055598485.1 of Streptomyces sp. NPDC107521. NCBI lineage: Bacteria > Bacillati > Actinomycetota > Actinomycetes > Kitasatosporales > Streptomycetaceae > Streptomyces > Streptomyces sp. NPDC107521. The sequence continues at coordinate 146,069 of NZ_JBVKAT010000001.1, read as the reverse complement.
GGGCGGCGGGTTGCCCTGGGTGGCCGCGAGGACGGAGTCGTAGAAGCTGGAGCGCTGGAAGTCCTTGCCCAGGCGGTGGTCGCGGAGCAGGGCGGAGCACTCCTCGTAACGGACGAAGGTCCACATCCCGAGGAAGCCCCGATGGGCCGGTCCGGCCTGCCGCAGCATGCTGTAGATCGGATAGGGGTCGGCCCGGAAGACCGGGTCGTTGGGGTCGAAGGAGGGGGGGAGCTCGGAGGCTTCGGGCGGAACGGTCATCGGAATTCTCCAGGTTGGAAACTCGGGGCCGGGGCCCCGCGGTGCGGTACCCGGTTCGCTGTCCCCGCGGCTCAGGAAGCGGCGGGGAGCTTCGCGGACCGGTCCTCCCCTTCGTGCTCGACGGCGTCCGTGCGGCGCACCATCAGCAGGACGAGCACCGCGCCGGCCAGCGCCGTGATGCCCGCCACCAGGAAGATCTCGTCCATGGCGTCGACGAACGTCCGGCGCACCACGGTGGCGACAGCGGCCTGCGGGCCCTCGGCGCCCTCGGGCGAGAGGAGCGAGGTGTCGCTGGTCACGGAGCTGGGCGCGTCGCCCGCGGCGCTGGTCATCCGGTGCTGGAAGAGGGCGCCCAGGACCGCGATGCCCAGGGCGACGCCGACCTCCTGGAAGGTGCTGCCGACGCCGGACGCCTCGCCGGAGCGGGACGGCGGCACCAGCGAGACGGTGGTCTCGGCGCGCACCACGTTGAAGACGCCGACGCCCAGGCCGCACACGATGAAGCCGGGGAGCATCGCGTGCCAGGTGTCGTCCGGGGAGAGCCCGCGCAGCAGGAACAGGCCCACTCCGGCCAGCGCCAGACCGAGGGTCAGCAGCAGGCGCGGGGGCACCTTGGCGGCCAGCGGGGCCGCGAGCGCGGAGGCGACGAAGAGCGCCCCGGTGAGCGGGAGCATCCGGATGCCGCTGGCCAGCGCGTCGTGGCCGAGGACCTGCTGGAGGTAGAGCGTGGAGAAGAAGATCGCCGGGAAGATCGCCGCGAAGGCGAGCAGGGTGGCGATCGACAGCCCGCTGAACGTGATGTTGCGGAACAGGCGCAGGTCCATCAGGGGCGCCGGGGCGGTGGACTGGCGCCGGACGAACGCGGCGAGGAGCACCACCGCGGCGATCAGGCTGGTGAGGATCTTCGCGGAGGTCCAGCCCTCGGCCTGGCCGCGCATCAGGGCGTAGGTGCCGAGGAAGAGGCCCGCGCAGAGCAGGACGGCGCCCGCCCAGTCGATCGCGCGCCGCTCGTCCTCGCGGACGTCCCGGAGCTTGACCAGGGCGACGGCCAGGCAGAGCAGGCCGATGGGCAGGTTGATCAGGAAGATCCAGCGCCATCCGATGGTGGTCAGGGCGCCGCCGATGAGCGGGCCCGCCGCGAGCGCGAGGCCCGAGGCGCCGCCGAAGGCCGCGAACGCCTTGTTGCGCGCCACGCCGACCTCGAACTCCTGGGCGATGAGCGCCGGTCCGGCGGCGAGCAGGACCGCGCCGCCGACCCCCTGGAGCGCGCGGAAGATCACCAGTGCCGGGGAGGACCACGCCAGGCCGCAGCCGAGCGAGGCGAGACCGAAGATCACCAGCCCGATCAGGAAGACCTTGCGCCGGCCGATGCGGTCGGCCAGGGCCCCGGCGGTCAGCAGGAACGCCGCGAGGGTGAGCGCGTAGGCGTCGACGACCCATTGCAGGTCGTCGAAGGAGGAATCGAGAGATTGCTGGATGTCGGTCAGCGCGATGATGACGATCGTCAGATCGAGCAGCAGCATGAAGGCCGCGATGCTGACGGCCAGCAGTGTCCATCGCTGGCGTTCGCTCATAGGAGGTCTCTCCGGTTTCGGATGCGTCGGGGTGAACCGTCCCCGTGCGGCTGATGCCGTCGTGGACACCGGGACCCGCCCGTCAGTGCCTGACGCCCGAGTCGCCCGTACGGCCCCATGGCCGGGGCCGACTCGGCCGGCCACCCCTCAAACAACTACATCGATAGTATTCATCAACTACATTTGAAGTCAACGGATGGCCGGGCCGCCCCGTCCGCGACACCCTCCCGCCCCCTCGGCACACCGGAGCGCCCCTCCGGCACGTCGGACCGGCCCGTCCGCGCATGGGAACATCGGACACCTCGGCACACACCGGCACAGGAGAGTGGAAACATGGCTAGCGCACGGTCGGAGGCGGTGGCGGACGCGGCCATCGCGGTGCTCGCGGACCAGGGCGTTCGAGGGCTGACCCACCGCGCGGTGGACAGCGCCGCCGGACTGCCGATCGGCTCCACGTCCAACCACGCCCGCACCCGCGCCGCCCTGCTGAAGCTGGCCCTCGTGCGCCTGGCCGCGGTCGAGGCCGACGACTACACGCTCGCCTTCGACGCCCCGGCCCCCGTCCCCGCCGACGCCGCCGGCTCCGCCGACTCGTCCGCGGAGAACCTGATCGACGTGGTCACCCACGCCCTGGTCGTCTCGCTCACCACCGGCCGCCAGACCACCCTGGCCCGCTTCGAACTCGCCCTCGAAGCCTCGCGCAGACCCGAACTCCGCCAGCTCTACAGCCACCTGGGCCGGAAGTTCCAGCTCGCCATGGTCGATCTGCTGGCCCGCGCCGGCTCCCGCGCCCCGGTCGCCGACGCCCACATGCTCATGTCGGCCTGCGAGGGCATCCTCTTCTACTGGCTGGTCGGCTCCGGCAGCGCCCAGGCGGCCGACCAGAACGAGATCCGCCACCGGGTACGGGGCCTGGTGCACATGCTGGTGGACGGACACGGGGGGAGCTGACCGCGGGGGCGACGGCGGCTTCGAGGGCCTCGGTCAGGGCGTCGCCGTCGAGGGGGGCAACGGGGGCCGAGGTTCTTCGGGCAGCTCCGGCCGCTCGGCCACGGCGGCTTCTCCGGAGGAGCGCGGAAGGCCCCGCCCCCGGCACAGGCGGCGGTCCGGTCGCCCCGGCCGAGGGCCTGTCCGGCGGACGGTCCCGGGTGGGTTCGCGGAGCCGGCGGACGAGTGGGGCGAGGCGGACTCCGGCCGTGCAGCGGACGGCGGGTCCGCGAAAGCGGGTCGCGACCACGCGGAACAGCACGAGGCGGCTGAAGCGGCGCTCGGCGCTCGGCGCTCGGCGCTCGGCCAGGCTGCGGGACCCGTGGAGCTCGCGATCGAGGGCCGGCGGGCTCCCGCCGGCCCTGCCCCGCAGCACGCGGCCGGCCTCCTGACCGGCCCGTTCCGGGGTCACCGATCGGACGCCCCGCCCGCGCGGGACGCAACGTCGGGGGCCGAGGGCCCGGGCCCCCGGCCCCCGCACGCACCTCCTGGAGGACGGTGGCGACCGTACGGCCGTGTGCGGCGGGGTCTGCCGACGTCATCGGTCACGACCGGTTCCGCACGCCCGAGCCCGTCCTCGGCCCCACCCGCAGGGCCGGGCTCCGGTGCTCCGGGTTCTCCCGGCCCTCCGGGTGCTCAGGCACCCGCTCGCCCGCCGACGCCGTGCGGCCCGGTGGCCGGGCTGCCGTTCGGGCCGGTCAGCCGGCCGGGGGTGAGTCCCCCCGGGGGGAGGCCGTCGGCGGGCAGAGGTCAGAACGCCGAGGTGTAGGCGGTGAAGAAGGGTGTCTTCACCGTTTTGCCGCCGGGACCGTAGCAGTTGACGGGGAGCTGGGCCGTGCCGCTGGTCCTGCCCCACGGGGCGAGGAAGCCGCAGTACTCGGGACCCCTGCCGAAGGCGGTCGCCTGGGCGGTGTCCGAGGGGACGGCCACCGACGGCATGGCGACCACGAAGGGGGCTCCCGAACCGCCGAGGGTGTTGGTGCCACCGCTGGAGTTGTAGTTGGTCAGCGGGGGCAGCGAACCGTTGTACCAGAGGTGACCGAACGACTTCGGCGGGAACGCCGGTCCGTGGACCGCCCGCTGATACGCATAGCTCAGCGTCCACCGGGTGTCGTACGGGGCGTTGGACGCGTCGTAGCAGGCGACCTCGACGGTCTGCCCGGACGCGCCCGGCGCCCAGTCGGACACCTTGCAGTGCGCCCCCTGCTTCGGGTCGACCGCGGTGACCTGGAGGTTTCCGGAGAAGCCGGACAGCCCGAGGCCGGGAAGCCACGCCTTCCAGATGCCGGTCGATCCCTTGCTCACCGTGTTCACGGCCCCGGCGGAGTTGTACTGGGTGAGGACGGCGCCGCTGATGTCGGAGTACACATAGCCGTACGAGCCGGTCCGCGTGGCGGGAGCACCGCTGCTGGTGGTGTAGAGGACGGTGAAGGAGGAGTTGTCGGGTGCGCCGCTGGGGAGATAGCAGTTCACGAAGACGTCCTCACCGGTCCCCGCGGGCTGCCAGCCGGCGATCTGACACCAGTGCGGGACCCTGTTGACCGCGGTGGTGTGGGCGATCCCCTGCTTCCCGGCGATCTGCGGGAAGTGCACCACGTAGGAACCGAGGCCGATCTGGTCGACCTTGACGGGGTTGGTGGACGGAGAGGCCCAACTGCCCCACTGGCGGCTGGGGTCGGGCACGTAGCCGGGAGGCGGTGTCGGGTTGTCCAGGTAGGCGAAACCGTACTGGTCGGGGACGGCGGCATGGGCGGGGCCGGCGGCGGGTACGGCGGCGGCCAGCAGTGCGGCCAGCATGCCCATGACCAGCAGTACGGCCCGGACGGGTCTGTTCGGCGGAGCTGCGGTGCGGGTGTGCATGGGGTACCTCCTGTTGGTGGGGCCGATGCCGTCTGCGTGGTCCGGTGCGGTGCGGCGGCGCGGTGCGGTGCTGCGGTCCGGTGCGGCGGTGCGGAAGTGCGGCGGTGCGGAAGTGCCGGACCACGCCGGAGCGCGGAGCCGTACTGGAACGGGAGACGTGCTGGAGCGCGAAGTGTGCGGAGGCGCCGAGCACGCTGAAGCGGGACGTACGCGGGTGCGGCGGGCGGCAGTGCGGCGTGTGCTGAAGTGCGGCGTGTGCGGCAGTGCTGAGATGCGGCGCGCGCGGTTCGGGACGGGTGGTTTCGGCGGTGCCCCGCGACGGCGGTGGAGTCCCGTCGAGGTACGCGTCCGCCCGTGTCCCGATGGGGCGTCACACGCTTGAAACCCGGCGCTCACCGTCCCAGAAGAACGGCCCGCTGTGGCGTACTCCACCGGCCGTTCCGGCGCCGGTCGCACCGGGCCCCAGGCGCCGCGGGTTCCCCTCCATGCCCACGGATCACGCCGCGGGTCGACCCGTCCGCCCGCCGGGGCCCGATGGGCCGTCGCCCCAGCCCCTTCCGCCCCACACCTCGCGGACGCACCACCGCCGCACCTGGCCGGAACATGCTTTTCGACCCCTGGTCGGGCGGCCATTCTCATCGGGCCGGGCGCCCTCGGCGTGCACCGCCCGGTCTCCGCGGAGTCCCCGTCGGGCCGGCGAGGGGCGCGGCGCGGGACACCGCCCGCCCTGCGGAGGGCCCGGCCCGGTCGGAGCACGGACCTCGGCCGGCTCCCGCGAGTCGTCCCCCCGCCGGCCGGTGTCGCCGCAGGGGCGGTGGCACGCCTCTCCTCGCCCGCTCCCGGCGGGTCGCCGCGTCGCGCACGTCACGGAATCGCAGAATTCCTCACCCGAGGTGCATGTCCCTTGCACCGCGCGCGCTGGAGGGAGAGGGGTCGTGGCCACCGAGAGCAGATCCGCAGGGCAGTCCGTCGGCCGGGGACGGGCCGGGGCCTGGCTGTCGAAGGTGTTCGCGCTCCACCCCGAGGGGCTGAACTGGCCGCGCGCCGTGGCGTTCCTGGACGCCGCGCTGGTGCCGATGTTCGTCTTCTGGGCGATCGGGCACGAGGTGTACCTGCTCAGCGCGCTGTTCGGCCTGCTGTTCGCGGCGCTGGCCGACCCCGGGGGCGGGTACGGCACCCGCGCGCTCCGCATCTCCCTCTTCGCGGCGGCCGGCGCCGGGGTGACCGCCCTGGGCTTCGGCATCGGCTCCGACGCCTGGGGCCTGCTGGTGCTCGCCGCGTTCGGGGTCACGCTGGCGGCCGGGCTGGCGGTCGCGTTCGGGGTGCGCAGGTTCGTCGACGCGCTGCTGCTCAACATCTGGTTCGTCGTCGCGGTCGGATTCGAGTCCGGCATCCACGGGGACCCCCACGTCACCAGCCACGTCTGGGCGCAGGTGCTCTCCTGGACCGGAGGGGCGGCACTGTGGATCACGGTGGCCCTCCTCTGGTGGCTCGCCCGGGGGCGCACGGACCAGGACCGGCCCTTCCCGGAACTCCCGGGCGACACGGCACGGAGGAGGCTGACCCGTCCGCCGGTCCTGTTCGCGGTGATCCGCGCGGTGGTCGCCGCCGGAACGTTCGCGCTGGCGTTCGGGCTCGACCTCCCGCACGGCTACTGGATCCCCATCGCGGCCATGATCGCGATGAAGCCCGGCCTGGAGCAGGCCGCGCTCACCGCCGCGCAGCGGCTCACCGGCGCGCTGATCGGCGCCCTCGTCGCCGCGCTGCTGCTGTGGGTGCCCGCGGGCGAGAACGGCCTCAGACTGTTCGCGGTGGAGCGCGGGCTCGAAGTCGTCGCACTCGTCCTGCTGATGCACGGTGCGCTGATCCGCTTCTGGAACTACGCGTTCTACAGCGCGGCCATCGCCGCCGGAGCGCTCGTCCTGGTGGGCCTGCCGCAGCCCTCCGACAACGCCGCCGAGGGCTACCGGGTGCTGTGGACGCTCTGCGGTGTGGGCATCGGCCTCGCCCTCATGCTGCCGGCCGGGCTCCTCTCCCGACGCACCGCCGACCGGCCGTCACCACGCGGCTGACGCCGGGGACCACCGATCGCCGCGAACCGGCGCCACGCCTTCCGGAGCAGGTCACAGCGGTGTGCGAGATCCTTCTCTGGTGGGGCGGGTGGGACTCGAACCCACGGCCGACGGATTATGAGTCCGCTGCTCTAACCGGCTGAGCTACCGCCCCATAGCGGCGTGTCGCGTACATGTGTGCGCGCCGTCTGCCGCAGCATAGCCGCTCATACGATCTCCTGCCTCGGATGGTCGGCTTCCACGGCACCTTCCTGACCATGAGGACTCCGCGGTGCGGCGGGTGGTTCCCCGGGGAGGCGGGAGACATGAAAAAGGACCCCGAAGGGCCCTGGTTCACGATGCTCCCCCGACTGGACTCGAACCAGTAACCTGCCGGTTAACAGCCGGCTGCTCTGCCAATTGAGCTACGGAGGACCGAGCTCCCCCGACTGGACTCGAACCAGTAACCTGCCGGTTAACAGCCGGCTGCTCTGCCAATTGAGCTACGGAGGAATGCCTCGTCGCATCGAACGCCTCGTCCCGGGTACCCACCAGGGGCGTGCGTTCGCTGCGACACATACATTAGCGCAAGCAGGGGGGTGCTCCGCCAATCGGTACTCCCCCGCTCCCGCAGACTCCTACGGCACCAGGCAAGGGAAGGGTGGCCGCCATGCGTTATCGCCTCACGTTCGTCGTCGGACTGGCCGTCGGTTACGTGCTCGGCACGAAGGCCGGCCGCGAGCGGTACGAGCAGTTGCGGAGGTCCGCTCGCCAGGTCGCACAGAATCCGGCGGTCCGCAACACCGCCGAGTCGGCCGCGCAGCAGGGGCGGCACTTCGCCGACCGCGCCTACAGCGCCGTGAGCCACAAGGTGGGCGACCGGATGCCCGACTCGGTCGCCCAGCGGGTGCAGGCGCTGCGCGAGCGCGGTGCCCGGAACGGCTCCGACGACTGGGGCACCAGCAACACCTGACCCCGCCGGACCGCCCGTTCCCGCGCCGGGTACGGATACCGCGCGCGGTGCGGCAGAATTCGGGCATGGGGATAGTCGCCGGGCTGGACAGTTCGCCCGATTTCACTCGTATCGTCGTCTGTGATGCGGACACGGGTGCCGTGCTCCGGCAGGGATACGCGCCGCATCCGGTGGAGAGCCCCGAGGGCGGAGGCCGTCCGGCCGACGTCGACCCGCAGGCCTGGCTGCTGTCCCTGGGCGAGGCCGCGGGCGGCGGGCTGCTGGAGGGCGTCCAGGCCATCGGGGTCTCGGCCCAGCCCGACGCGGTCGTGCCGCTGGACGCCCAGGGCGGCACCGTGCGGCCCGCCCTGGTGGGCGCCGACAAGCGGGCCCAGGTGGCCGCCGCCGATCTGGTCGACGCGCTCGGCGGGCGCGAGGCGTGGGCGCAGGCGGTGGGCTGTGTGCCGCAGGCCGCGCACCCGGTGACCAAGCTGCGCTGGCTGGCCCGTACCGAGCCCGAGGCCGCCGCCCGCACCGCGGCGCTGCTCCAGGCGCACGACTGGCTGGTGTGGCAGCTGCTGGGGCGCCCGGGGCGGCACACCACCGACCGGGGCGGCGCCTCCGGCACGGGCTACTGGTCGGCGGCCACCGGCGGCTACCGCCCGGACCTCGTCGAACTGGCCCTCGGCCACCTGCCCCTGCTGCCGGAGGTGATCGGCCCCGCCGAGGCGGCCGGCACGACCCCGGAGGGGCTGCTGATCTCCGCCGGGACGGGCGAGACGATGGCCGCCGCCTTCGGGCTCGGCATCGGGCTGGGCGACGCGGTGGTGTCGCTGGGCGGCTCCGGCTCCGTGATGGCCGTGCACTCCGAACCGCTGGTCGACCAGTCCGGGATGATCACCTCGCTGGCCGACGCCACCGGGATGCACCTGCCCGTCGTCACCACCCTGAACGCGGTGCGGGCCCTGCGCGGGGCGGCCGGTCTGCTGGGCGTGCCGGATCTGGAGGGGCTGTCCGACCTGGCGATGAAGTCGACGCCGGGCTCCCACGGGCTGGTGCTGCTGCCGTACTTGGAGGGCGAGCGGACGCCCAACCTGCCGCACACCGCCGGCACACTGGCGGGGCTGCGGCGCGAGTCGATGAAGCCGGAGCACCTGGCGCGGGCCGCGTTCGAGGGCATGCTCTGCGGTCTCGCGGACGCCCTGGACGTGCTGCGCGGCCGGGGCGTGGACGTGCGGCGGGTGTTCCTGCTGGGCGGGGCGGCCGAACTCCCGGCCGTGCGGGCGATGGCACCGGCGCTGTTCGGCGCCCAGGTGGTGGTGCCGGAGCCGGCGGACTACGCGGCGATCGGCGCGGCCCGGCAGGCGGCCTGGTCGCTGGGCGTCTCGCGGGGCACCCTCGCCCCGCACTCCTGCCCGGCCTGGCAGGGCGCGGCGGCGGAGGTGCTGGACCCGGGCGAGGAACTGGCGGTGGGCCAGGCGGTGCGCCAGCAGTACGTGTCCGTACGGGAGCAGACCCACCCGGGCGCCTTCGGCTGAGCCGGGGCGACGGCGGACGGCCGGGAGGGGACGGCCGGGGGACAGTTCCGCGCACCCCGCCGTACCCCCGCGCGCTTACCTCCCGGGCTCGGGCGGCCGACGGGGGGCGCCTGCCGGGCGGGCCGGACGTCCGCCCTCGGGGGGGGCCGGGGTGCCTGCCCGCGGGCGGGGTGCCTGCCCGCGGACGAGTCACCGGGACGGGCCGCGGCACAACGCGTCGAACCGGGCGACCGGGACGGGCTGCCGGGTCAGGGAGGCCGGGACGGGGAGGCCGGGACGGGCGCAGCCGCCCGGCGGGCCGCGGGCCGCGGGCCCGGACCGTGCCGGCCGCCCGCCGCGCCGGGCGGCCGGGGCCGCGGCGCCCCCCGTACGGCCGGAAGTTCCGCCCTGTCGGGTTAATCGGTTGAAGTAACACCGGTGGAGTGTTCGACGATGGGTGCCAAGGGCAGCCATCCGCCCCCGCCGCCCACTCCGAGAGACCCAGTGTGCTCATACGACTTCTCAGGGCCTATCTCAGGCCCTACAAGAAACCCATCGCGCTGCTGGTGGCGCTGCAGTTCCTGCAGACCTGCGCCAGCCTCTACCTGCCCACGCTGAACGCCGACATCATCGACGACGGCGTGGTGAAGGGCGATTCCGGCCACATCCTGCGCTTCGGCGCGGTGATGATCGGCATCTCCCTGGCCCAGGTCGTGTGCAACATCGGGGCCGTCTACTACGGCGCCCGCACCGCCTCCGCGCTCGGCCGGGACCTGCGGGGGGCCGTCTTCGGCCGGGTGCAGTCGTTCTCGGCCCGCGAGGTGGGCGCCTTCGGCGCGCCCTCGCTGATCACGCGGACCACCAACGACGTGCAGCAGGTGCAGATGCTCGCCCTGATGTCGTTCACGCTGATGGTGTCGGCGCCCATCATGTGCGTCGGCGGCATCGTCATGGCGCTGGGCCTGGACGTGCCGCTGTCCGGCGTCCTGGTCGGGGTCGTCCCGGTGCTGGCCGTCTGCGTGACGCTGATCGTGCGGCGGCTGCGGCCCCTGTTCCGCTCCATGCAGGTGCGCCTGGACACGGTGAACCGGGTGCTGCGCGAGCAGATCACCGGCAACCGGGTGATCCGGGCGTTCGTGCGCGACGAGTACGAGCAGCAGCGGTTCCGCCGGGCCAACGCGGAGCTGACCGAGGTGGCGCTGGGCGCCGGCAACCTGCTGGCGCTGATGTTCCCGGTGGTCATGACGGTGGTCAACCTGTCGTCGATCGCGGTGGTCTGGTTCGGCGCCCACCGGATCGAGAGCGGCGGCATGCAGATCGGCGACCTGACCGCGTTCCTCGCCTACCTCATGCAGATCGTCATGTCCGTGATGATGGCCACCTTCATGTTCATGATGGTGCCGCGCGCCGAGGTGTGCGCCGAGCGCATCCATGAGGTGCTGGACACCCGGAGCAGCGTGGTGCCGCCCGCGGCGCCGGTCACCGAGCTGCGCCGGCGCGGGCACCTGGAGCTGCGCGGCACCGGGTTCCGCTATCCGGGCGCCGAGGAGCCGGTGCTGCGGGGCATCGACCTGACCGCCCGGCCGGGCGAGACCACCGCCGTCATCGGCTCCACCGGCAGCGGCAAGTCCACCCTGCTCGGGCTGGTCCCCCGGCTGTTCGACGCCACCGACGGCGAGGTGCTGGTCGACGGGGTGGACGTGCGCACCGTCGACCCGGCGCTGCTGGCCCGGGTGGTGGGGCTGGTGCCGCAGAAGCCGTACCTCTTCGCGGGCACCGTCGCCGGCAACCTGCGCTACGGCGACCCGGACGCGAGCGACGAGCGGCTGTGGCGCGCCCTGGAGGTGGCGCAGGCCAGGGAGTTCGTGGAGCGGCTGGAGGGCGGGCTCGACGCGCCCATCGCCCAGGGCGGCACCAACGTCTCCGGCGGCCAGCGCCAGCGCCTGGCCATCGCCCGCACCCTGGTGCAGCGCCCGGAGATCTACCTGTTCGACGACTCCTTCTCGGCGCTCGACTACGCCACCGACGCCGCCCTGCGGGCCGAGCTGGGCCGGGAGACGGCGGACGCCACCGTGGTGATCGTCGCGCAGCGGGTGGCGACCATCCGGGACGCCGACCGGATCATCGTGCTGGACGGGGGCCGCGTGGTCGGCTCCGGGCGGCACGAGGAACTGATGGCGGAGAACGAGACCTACCGGGAGATCGTCCTCTCCCAGCTCACGGAAGCGGAGGCTGCCTGATGGCCGGGCCTGCGGCACGCATGATGGCCGGGGGCGGCCCGGACCAGCGCTCCATGGACTTCAAGGGGTCGAGCAAGCGGCTCATGGGTCAGTTCCGGCCGGAGCGGACCACCCTGTACACGCTGCTGGCCTGCCTGGTCGTCAGCGTCGGGCTCAACGTGATCGGGCCGAAGATCCTCGGCCGCGCCACCGACCTCGTCTTCGGCGGCATCGTCGGACGCGACCTGCCGGCCGGGCAGACCAAGGAGCAGGTCCTCGACTCGCTGCGGGAGCAGGGGCGGGGCGGCATCGCGGACATGCTGCGCGGCACGGAGTTCACCCCGGGCCGGGGCATCGACTTCGGGGCCGTCGGTGAGGTGCTGCTGCTGGCGCTGGGCACCTTCGCGGTGGCCGGGGTGCTGATGGCGGTGGCCACCCGGCTGGTGAACCGGGCGGTCAACCGGACGATGTTCCGGCTGCGCGAGGACGTGCAGACGAAGCTGTCGCGGCTGCCGCTGTCGTACTTCGACCGGAGCCGGCGCGGCGAGGTGCTGTCCCGCGCCACCAACGACATCGACAACATCGGCCAGACGCTCCAGCAGTCGATGGGCCAGCTGATCAACTCGCTGCTGACCATCGTCGGCGTGCTGGCGATGATGTTCTACGTCTCCTGGATCCTCGCGCTGGTCGCGCTGGTGACCGTGCCGCTGTCGTTCGTGGTGGCCACCCGGGTGGGCAAGCGGTCGCAGCCGCAGTTCGTGCGGCAGTGGCGCTCCACCGGCGAGCTGAACGCGCACATCGAGGAGATGTACACCGGGCACACCCTGGTGAAGGTGTTCGGGCGGCAGGAGGAGTCCGCGCGGCAGTTCGCGGAGCAGAACGAGGCGCTGTACGAGGCCGGGTTCCGGGCGCAGTTCAACAGCGGGATCATGCAGCCGCTGATGATGTTCGTGTCCAACCTGAACTACGTGCTGGTCGCGGTGGTCGGCGGACTGCGGGTGGCGTCGGGCTCGCTGTCGATCGGCGACGTGCAGGCGTTCATCCAGTACTCCCGGCAGTTCTCGATGCCGCTGACGCAGGTGGCGTCGATGGCGAACCTGGTCCAGTCCGGCGTGGCGTCGGCGGAGCGGATCTTCGAGCTGCTGGACGCCGAGGAACAGTCGGCGGACCCGATCCCGGGCGTGCGGCCCGAGGAGCTGCGCGGGCGGGTGGAGCTGGAGCACGTCTCCTTCCGCTACGACGAGGACCGGCCGCTGATCGAGGACCTGTCGCTGGCGGTGGAGCCCGGCCACACCGTGGCCATCGTCGGGCCGACCGGCGCGGGCAAGACGACGCTGGTCAACCTGCTGATGCGGTTCTACGAGGTGTCGGGCGGGCGGATCACGCTGGACGGCGTGGACATCGCCACGATGTCCCGGGACGAACTGCGCGCCGGGATCGGCATGGTGCTCCAGGACACCTGGCTGTTCGGCGGCACCATCGCGGAGAACATCGCGTACGGGGCGGCGCGCGAGGTGACGCGCGGCGAGATCGAGGAGGCGGCGCGGGCCGCGCACGCCGACCGGTTCGTACGGACGCTGCCGGACGGCTACGACACGGTGCTCGACGACGAGGGGACGGGGGTCAGCGCGGGCGAGAAGCAGCTCATCACCATCGCGCGGGCGTTCCTGTCCGACCCGGTGATCCTGGTGCTGGACGAGGCGACCTCCTCCGTGGACACCCGTACCGAGGTGCTGATCCAGAAGGCGATGGCCAAGCTGGCGCACGGGCGGACCTCGTTCGTTATCGCGCACCGGCTCTCCACGATCCGGGACGCGGACACGATCCTGGTGATGGAGGACGGGTCCATCGTGGAGCAGGGCACGCACGCGCGGCTGCTCGCGGCGGGCGGGGCGTACGCCCGGCTGTACGAGGCGCAGTTCGCGCAGGCGGTGGCCGAGGTGGACTGATCCGCCGGGACCGGTGAAGGGGTGCTCCCCGGGCGGGGGCACCCCTTCGGCGCGTCCGGACGGAGGGCGGGGACGGGACCGGGGCTCGGTGCCGGTCCCTGGCGGGGGGCACGGACAGGGGCGGGGGCGGTGCTCGGCGCCGGTCCGGGCGGCGCCCCCGTGCCCGCCGGTCAGTCCAGGTAACCGCGCAACTGGTCGGCGTAGGCGTGGTCGCGGAGCTTGCCGAGGGTCTTGGACTCGATCTGGCGGATGCGCTCGCGGGTGACGCCGAAGAGGCGGCCGATCTCCTCCAGGGTGCGCGGGCGGCCGTCGTCCAGTCCGTACCGGAGCTGGACCACCTTGCGCTCGCGCTCCCCGAGGGTGGACAGGACCGCGTCCAGATGCCGGCGCAGCAGCAGGAAGGCGGCCGACTCCACGGGGCTGGCGGCGTCGCCGTCCTCTATCAGGTCGCCGAGCGAGACGTCGTCCTCCTCCCCCACCGGGGTGTGCAGGGAGACCGGCTCCTGGGCCAGCCGCAGCACCTCGCCGACGCGTTCCGGGGTCAGCTCCAGGCGGGCGGCGACCTCCTGCGCGGTGGGTTCGCGGCCCTGCTCCTGGAGCATGAGGCGCTGGACGCGGACGACCCGGTTGATCAGCTCCACGACGTGCACGGGGACGCGGATGGTGCGGGCCTGGTCGGCCAGGGCCCGGGACATGGCCTGGCGGATCCACCAGGTGGCGTAGGTGGAGAACTTGTAGCCGCGGGTGTAGTCGAACTTCTCCACGGCGCGGATCAGGCCGACGTTGCCCTCCTGGACCAGGTCGAGCATGGTCAGGCCGCGGCCGATGTAGCGCTTGGCGACGGAGACGACGAGCCGCAGGTTGGCCTCGATCAGGCGGCGCTTGGCGACCCGGCCCATGACGACCAGGCGGTCGAGGTCGTGGGCGAGGCGGCCGTCCGGGCCCGGGGCGAGCCTCAGCCTCTCCTCGGCGAACAGCCCGGCCTCGACCCGGCGGGCGAGTTCGACCTCCTCGGCGGCGGTGAGCAGGGGGATGCGGCCGATCTCGCGGAGGTACTGGCGGAACAGGTCCGAGAGGGGACCGCCGGACTCGGTGCGGGTGGGCGCCCTGGGCGGTCCGGCGGGCCGGACCTCCTCCGGCTCCCCGGGCGGGGCCCCGCTCCCGGGCGCGCCGTCGGCGCGGGGCGCCCCGTGGCCGCCGGGCGCGCCGTCGGTCCGGGGTTCGCCGCGGACGGCCGGGGCGGCGGGCACGGCGGGCAGGAGCGCGGGGCGGTGGGCGGCGCGGCCGTGCGGGGGCGGGGCGACGAGGACGGCGCGCTCGGCGTCCTGCGCCGCGCCCGGGGTGCTCGCGTCGGTCTGGGTGGGGGTCCGGGTCTGCACGGGTGGCGACCTCCAGGATGAACGCTGCCGGCGGGGCCTCGGCGGTACCGCGGGAGCGCGGTCGGCGGGCTCACCGCCGGCCGTCCCGTACGCGGAGGACACGGCCGGTGGGGGTCCGGGGCCCGTCGGAGGACGGACCGGCCGCGCTCCGGGGGACTCGGGCACCGGCCCCCAGTGTGGCGTACGGCACATCGCCGCCACGAGGGGCGTGCGGTGACTTTTTGCGTCCGGCCCGTGACGGCGGGCTCATCGGGGCCTCCGGGTGCCCGCGCCCCGGCGGGACGGCCGGGGCGCCCGGGCCGCCGTCCGGGAGCGCGCCCCCAGGAGCGCGCCCCGGGAGCGCCACCCGGGGGCCTCGGCGACGCGGCACGTCCGGGGCTGCCCCGGGGGTCCTGACCGGTGGGCGGCGCGGGACGCGGGGCGGCACGGAGCGCGGGGCGGGCGGCGTTCCGGGGCGCCCGACGCGTCGGGGCCCGCCACGGCCCCGCGCGGGGCTCCGGGACGGGCGCCGACGGGGTGCCGGGTGCCGTCGCCCGGCCGGCGGCGCGGGCGGGGCCACCGGCGGGGCGAGCGCCGCCGTCAGAGGGCGGTGGCGCCGTGCTCGCGCAGGGTCTGGTCGTACTGCTGGAGGACCCACAGCTCGTTCTGCACGGCGGCCAGTTCGGCGGGGTCGCCGTGGGCGGCGAGCCGGGTGAGGCGGCCGGTGATCTCGTGGATGCGGCGCTCGACCGCGCGGCGGCGGACGGTGACGAGCTGGGCCCCGGCGTACAGCTCGTCGACGCCCTTGACGCCCCGGTGCAGCATGATCGCCTCGACGGCGAGTTCGGTGACCATGGCGCGGACGGCGTCGTCGGGGGCGGTGTCGCGGACCCGGACCAGGTAGTCCTGCGGGTCCTGGACGCCGAGTTCGGCGCCGCCCGCCTCCAGGATGGCCTGGCGCACGGCCGCGTAGGGCGGGGCGGTGAACTCGTCGGCGCCGTAGGCGTCGAAGGCCGGGGAGACCAGCTCGGGGCGCTGGAGGGCGAGCTTGAGCAGCTCCCGTTCGGTGGCGAAGACCGGGTTGCGCAGGTTGAGCGCGGGGCCGCGCGGGGCGGGACGGTCGGCGGCGGCGTGGGGCTGCGCGGACCCGGCGCCGCCGCGCTGCTGCCGGTCGGGGGCCGGGGCGGGGCCGCCCTTGCCGCCGCGTTCGCGGGCCCAGCGGGCGAGCTGGGCGACGCGCCGGACGACGAACTGGGTGTCCAGGATGCCGAGCATCCCGGCGAGCTGCACGGCGACCTCGTGCTGGGCGCCGCTGTTCTTGATCCGGGCGACGACGGGAGCGGCCTCGTCGAGCGCGGCGGCGCGCCCGGCGGGGGTGTCCAGGTCGTAGCGGCCGGTGATCTGGCGCAGGGCGAACTCGAACAGCGGGGTGCGGGGCTCGACCAGGTCGGCGACGGCGTCGTCGCCCTTGGCCAGGCGCAGGTCGCAGGGGTCCATGCCGTCGGGGGCGATGGCGATGTAGGTCTCGGCGGCGAACTTCTGGTCGTCCTCGAAGGCCCGCAGCGCGGCCTTCTGCCCGGCCGCGTCGCCGTCGAAGGTGAAGATCACCCGGGCCGACCCGTTGTCCATGAGGAGGCGGCGCAGGATCTTGATGTGGTCGCCGCCGAAGGCGGTGCCGCAGGTGGCGATGGCGGTGGTGACCCCGGCCAGGTGGCAGGCCATGACGTCGGTGTAGCCCTCGACGACGACCGCGCGGGACGCCTTGGCGATGTCCTTCTTGGCGAGGTCGATGCCGTAGAGGACCTGGGACTTGCGGTAGATCGGGGTGTCGGGGGTGTTGAGGTACTTCGGGCCGTTGTCCGTCTCGTACAGCTTGCGGGCGCCGAAGCCGACGACGTCGCCGCCGATGTCCCGGATGGGCCACATCAGCCGGCCGCGGAAGCGGTCGATGGGGCCGCGGCGGCCCTCCTGGGCGAGGCCGGAGAGCAGGATCTCCTTGTCGCTGAAGCCCTTGCCGCGCAGGTAGCGGGTGAGGTGGTCCCAGCCCTGGGGGCTGTAGCCGACGCCGAAGTGGACGGCGGCGGCCTGGTCGAAGCCGCGGTCGGCGAGGAAGGCGCGGCCGGTGTCGGCCTCGGCGCCGGTGGCGAGCTGCTCCGCGTACCACTGGGCGGCGACCTTGTGGGCCTCGACCAGGCGGATGCGCTCGCCGCGCTGGTGGGTCGGGTTGTACCCGCCCTCCTCGTAGCGCAGGGTGATGCCGGCCTGGGCGGCGAGCCGCTCGACGGCCTCGGAGAAGGTGAGGTGGTCGACCTTCATCACGAAGGTGATGGTGTCGCCGCCCTCCTGGCAGCCGAAGCAGTGGAAGAGTCCCTTGCTCGGGCTGACCTGGAAGGACGGCGACTTCTCGTCGTGGAAGGGGCACAGGCCCTTGAGGTTGCCGCCGCCCGCGCCGCGCAGCTGGAGGTACTCCGAGACGACGGCGTCGATCGGGACCGCGTCCCGTACCGCCTTCACGTCCTCGTCGTTGATCCGTCCGGCCACGGAACGAAGTCTACGGTGGCCCCGGCGGCGGCCCCGACGGCCCCGACCGGGGACGGGCCGGCCGGGGGCCGGGGCCGCGCGGCGCCGGGGTCAGGGCAGCAGGGCGTCCAGCGGCACGTGCGGGTCGGCCAGGGCGTCGGTGTCCACCGGGGCCTTGGCGCGGATGAGGGCCTGGACGGGTTCGGTGACGTCCCACACGTTCACGTTCATCCCGGCCAGCACCCGACCCTCCTTCACCCAGAAGGCGATGAACTCGCGCTTCGCCGCGTCGCCGCGGATCACCACCTGGTCGTAGGAGCCCGCGGGCGCCCAGCCGGAGTACTCCATGCCCAGGTCGTACTGGTCGGAGAAGAAGTAGGGCACCCGGTCGTGGACGACGTCCCGGCCGAGCATGGCGCGGGCGGCGGCCGGGCCGCCGTTGAGGGCGTTGGCCCAGTGCTCCACGCGCAGCCGGGTGCCGAACAGGGGGTGCGGGAAGGAGGCCACGTCCCCGGCGGCGTGGATGTCGGGGTCGGAGGTGCGCAGGTGCTCGTCGACGACGATGCCGCCGCCGTGGGCGCGGTCGGCGATCTCCAGCCCGGCCGCCTGGGCGAGGGCGGTGCGCGGGGCGGCGCCGATGGCGGCCAGCACGTCGTGGGCGGGGTGCTCCTCGCCGTCGTCGGTGCGGGCGGCGAGCACCATGCCGTCCCGGCCGACGATCTCGGTGAGGGTGGCGCCGAAGTGGAAGCGGACGCCGTGCTCGCGGTGCAGGTCCGCGAAGACGCCGCCCAGCTCGGGGCCGAGGACGCCGTGCAGCGGGGTGGGACCGGGCTCGACGACGGTGACCTCCGCGCCGTACTCGCGGGCCGCCGCCGCGACCTCCAGGCCGATCCAGCCGGCGCCGGCGATCACCAGGTGGCCGTTGTCGCGGCCCAGGGAGGCGAGGACGCCCTTGAGCCGCTCGGCGTGGGCGAGGCGGCGCAGATGGTGGACGCCGGCCAGGCCGGTGCCGGGGACGTCGAGGCGGCGGGGCTCGGCACCGGTGGCGATGAGGAGCTTGTCGTAGCGGACCCGGGTGCCGTCGTCGCCGTAGTGGACGGTCCGGGCGTCCCGGTCGACGGAGACGACGGTCTGGCCGAGGTGGAGTTCGATGTCGTGCCGCGCGTACCAGGCCGGCTCGTGCACGAAGACGCTGTCCCGGCTCTCCTTGCCGAGCAGGAAGCCCTTGGACAGGGCCGGGCGCTCGTAGGGGTGGTCGCGCTCGTCGCAGATGAGGATCACCCTGCCGGTGAATCCCTCGGTGCGGAGCGTCTCGGCCGCCTTGGCGCCGGTCAGCCCTCCTCCGACGATGACGAATGTCTGATCCGCGTCGACCACTTGTTGCCTCCTCGTCAGGGTGCCGCCACATGCGAGCGTCCCGCACCCCGCGTGGCGCGGGAAGGGGGAGTGACCCGATCAGGCCAGCGGCAATTTCCTCGTTCCGGCCATGTCAGTCTTATCGGCGCCCGGTCAGCCGGGCGTGCAGGGAGCGGGCCGAGGCGTCCGTCAGGGACGCGATCTGGTCCACGATCACCCGTTTGCGCGCCCGGTCGTCGCCCGCGGCGTCGAAGAGGCTGCGGAACTGCGGGTCGAGCCCGTCGGGGGCGCGGGCGGTCAGCGCCGCGGCCAGTTCCGCCACCACGATCCGCTGGTCGGCGCGGAGCCGCTCCTGTTCGGCGCGCTGCATCACGTACCGGTCGGCGACGGCCTTGAGGACGGCGCACTCCAGGCGGCTCGCGCGGGGCACGACCAGTTCGGCGGTGTAGCGGGTGAGCCGCCCGGTGCCGTGCGCGGCCCGGGTGGCGGTCTCGGCGGCCAGGCAGAAGCGGCCGATGAGCTGGCTGGTGGCGTCCTTGAGGCGGGCCTGGGCGACGGCCGTGCCGTCGTAGCCGTGCGGCCACCAGTCCTGGGCGAGGAGGCGGTCGAGGGCGGCGGCGAGTTCGGCGCGGGCGGTGCCGGCGGGGGCGTAGCGGCCGGCGGCGACCGCGAAGACGTCCTCCCGCTCGGGGTCCGCGAGCAGGCAGTTGGGGTCGATGTGCCCGGCGTGCAGCCCGTCCTCCAGGTCGTGCACGGAGTAGGCCACGTCGTCGGACCAGTCCATGACCTGGGCCTCGAAGCAGGTGCGGGCGGCGGGGGCGCCCTCGCGCAGCCAGGCGAAGACGGGCCGGTCGTCGTCGTACACGCCGAACTTGGGGGAGGCCGGGTCGGTGGGGTGGGCGCCGCGCGGCCAGGGGTACTTGGTGGCGGCGTCGAGGGCGGCGCGGGTCAGGTTGAGGCCGACGGAGCCCTCCGGGGTGAACCGCTTGGGCTCGATGCGGGTGAGCAGCCGGAGGGACTGGGCGTTGCCCTCGAAGCCGCCGCAGTCCCGGGCGAACTCGTTGAGCGCCTGCTCCCCGTTGTGCCCGAAGGGCGGGTGGCCGAGGTCGTGGGAGAGACAGGCGGCCTCCACGAGGTCCGGGTCGCAGCCGAGGGCGGCACCGAGTTCGCGGCCGACCTGGGCGCACTCCAGGGAGTGGGTGAGCCGGGTGCGGGGGCTGGCGTCCCAGACCGGACTGCCCTCGCCCGGTGTGACCACCTGGGTCTTGCCGGCGAGGCGGCGCAGCGCGGCGGAGTGCAGTACCCGGGCGCGGTCGCGCTGGAAGGCGGTGCGCCCGGGGCGCTTGTCCGGTTCGGGCGCCCAGCGGGCGGTCGAGGCCGGGTCGTAGGGGGCCGGGGGTGCGGTGCCTTCCATGACTGAACAGTAGGCGGAAGCCGGGGCGGGCGGGACACGCGGGGGTCCGGTGCGACCGCCGGGGCCGCCGGGGGTGAAACCGGTCACGTGCCCGGCGGCGAACCGCCCGGCGGCCGGGCACGTCCTCCGGGACGGGGACGGAACGGGAGAAGGGGGGCGCCGATGCGCCGCTGGGCGAACCGCGTGACGGAGCTGACGGGGAGGCCGCGCCTGCCGCGCACCCGCCGGGGGTGGCGGCGGCTGGTGCGGGTGGTGGTGACGGTCTGCGTGCTGGCGCTGACCCCGGCGACCTGGACGCACCTGGCGTCGGCCGGGCGGCTGCACACCACGGCGGACGTGCCGCGCACCGAGGTCGCGGTCGTCTTCGGCGCGGGGCTGTGGCGGGGCGGTCCGTCGCCGTATCTCGCGCACCGGCTGGACGCGGCGGCCGAGCTGTACCGGGCCGGGCGGATCGAGGTGGTCCTGGTCACCGGCGACAACGGCCGCGAGGAGTACGACGAGCCGGACGCGATGCGCGCCTACCTGGTCCGGGCGGGGGTGCCCGACGGGCGGATCGTCAGCGACCACGCCGGCTTCGACACCTGGGACAGCTGCGTCAGGGCGAAGAAGGTCTTCGGCGTGGACCGGGCGGTCCTGATCAGCCAGGGCTTCCACATCCGCCGCGCGGTGGCGCTCTGCCGCCGGGCGGGCGTGACGTCGTACGGCGTCGGCGTCGACGCCAGGCACGACGCGACCTGGTACTACGGCGGCGTGCGGGAGCTGTTCGCGGCGGGCAAGGCGGCGGCGGACGCGGTGCTCCGGCCCGACCCGACGTTCCTGGGCCCGAGGGAGCCGGGGGTGTCCCTGGCCCTGACGGAGCCCCGCTGAACGGGGCGGTGCCCGGGGTGCCGGGGACGGGGCCCGGATGCTGGGGTGCCGGGGTGTGGCCCCCCGGGGGGCGCGGGTGCCGGGGTGCCGGAAGGTGCCTGGCGGGGAGCCGGATGGCCAGGGTGCCTGGCGGGGCCCCGGGTACCGGGTGCCGGAGCGCGGACCTCGGGTTGCCGGGGAGCCCGGGGCTCCTGGCGGGCCGGGATGCGTGACGGGGCCCGGCGGCGCCGGGGGTGTGGGCCCCGGGTGCCGGGAAGCCCGGGGGTGCCCGGCGGGGGCCGGGGTGCGTGACCGGACCCGGGTGGCGGGAGACAACTGACCCGGGCTGCCGGGCTCCTGGCCGGGTGAGGGCTGGGCCGGAGGTGCCCGGGGTGGGCCTCGGGGGACGGAGCCTCCCGGCGGGAAGGGCCAACTCGCCTGCCGGTGCCTCTGGTTGACCGCCGGTGAGGGCGCCGCCCCCGGTGGAGGGCGCGTACGCGCGGGCCCCGCGGCCGTGGGCGGCGCTCCCCCGGCCCCGGGCCGGGCTCCCAGGGGGCGTGACGCGGGGCGGGGCCCGTCCGGTCACCCGTTCACCCCCGCGCCGGGCGCCCGGTGGATCTTTTTCGGTTCCGCCCCGCGTCACCCCGGTGACCTGCCAGGACGGCGGGCGGGCGGCCCGCGGCGGCGCCCCCGGTGACACCCGTTCACCGCAGCGCGGGCGCCTTCTCGACAAGCGGGCCGCGTCGGGTGCCACTTTCCTCGGTAGGGCAGGGGCCACCGAACAGCCCGAAGGAGCAGCACCGATGCGACGTACCGCCCGCCTGCTGACCGGTACCGCGCTCGCCGTCGCGGCAGCGGGTCTCGCCACCGCCTCCTCGGCACACGCCGGGCAGAGCGAGGAGGACGGCGGGCTCAGGGTGTACCCGGCCTCGGTCGTGCCGGGTGAGCCGGCCATCGCGGAGACGGCGAGCTGCGCGGGCCACGGCGCGGCGGTGGGCAACGCGGGCGCCGTGGGCGCCGGGACGTTCCCGCTGGCGCCGGACGGCGGCAGGGGCGTCGCGGCGGGCCGGTTCGAGGTGCCGCCGAGCGCGCAGCAGGGGACGTACGAGATCGTCGCCACCTGTGCGGAGGGCGGCCGGCGGGTGACGGGCGATCTGGTGGTCACGCTGACCGCGGACCCCGAGCGGGTGTACCCGAGGGGAAGCGTCAAGACGGGGGTCGGCGGCGCGTTGGGCCCCGACCCCGTGCAGACCGCGGCGGGCGTGTCGGCTCTGGCCGTCGCCGCCGCGGGCGGTACCTGGCTCCTGCATCGCCGGGCGAGAGGCGACGGGATCTGACGGGCACCCTCCGCCGCCCGTCGGCCGGTACCGCACGTCCCCGCCCCCTCCGGGCCCGACGCCCCTCGCGGCCCGGAGGGGGCGGGGGACCCCCACGAGTCCGAGAGGGGACGTCATGCGCAGGGTGGGTGATACGGCGATAGCCGCCGGGACCGCGGTCGCGCTCTGCGCCGGGGTGTGGCTGCTGATCGGCACCGGTGCCGGGGCCCCGCCGCAGCCGTCGGCCGCGCAGTCCGCCGCCGGCACCGCGCCCGGCCGCGAGGCGCCCGCCGCCCCGGCCCTGGCGCCGTCCCCGCCGGAACGCGTCCGCATCCCCGCCATCGGCGTGGACGCCCCCCTGATGGGCCTCGGCCTGACCGCCGCCGGGAGCCTGGACGTGCCGCCGGCCGACGACGCCGACCTGGCCGGGTGGTACGAGGCCGGGACGGTCCCCGGCGAGCGGGGCACCGCCGTCGTCGCCGGGCACGTCGACAACGCCCGGGGTCCCGCCGTCTTCTACCGGCTCGGGGCGCTGCGCAGGGGCGCCGCCATCGAGGTCGAGCGGCGCGACGGGACGGTGGCCGTGTTCACGGTGGACGCGGTGGAGGTGTACGCCGCGAAGGACTTCCCCGACGAGAAGGTGTACGGCGCCGCCGACCGCCCCGAGCTGCGCGTCATCACCTGCGGGGGCGGCTACTCCCGGGCGACGGGCTACCAGGGCAACGTGGTCGTCTACGCCCGTCTGACCGGCGTCCGCTGAGCCGCCCGGCCCGCCCGGCGCACAGGGCCGACCGGGCCCGCCGGGCGGGGCGTCAGCCGAGCCACTGCTCGTACGCCAGGTTCGCCACCAGGGCGAGGACGACGGTGAGCAGGACGACGCGGACGAAGCCGCTGCCCCGCTTGAGCGCGGTGTGCGCGCCGAGGGTGCCGCCGCCCAGGTTGAAGACGGCCATCAGCGCGGCGAGCTGCCAGAGCACGGCGCCCTGCCAGGCGAAGGTGGCGAGGGCGCCCGCGTTGGTGCAGCAGTTGACGATCTTGGCGGTGGCCGAGGCGGTCACCAGGTCCAGGTGGAGCACGGCGGTGAGCGCCAGCACCAGGAACGTCCCGGTGCCGGGGCCGATGAGGCCGTCGTAGAAGCCGATGCCGACCCCGGCGAGGGCGATGGCGGCCAGGACGCGGCGGGGCCCGGCCGGTCCGGCGGGGGCGGGACCGGTGCCGAAGGAGGGGCGCAGGATGACGAAGGCCGCGACGCCCAGCAGCACCACCATGATCACCGGCTTCAGCACCTCGGTGCTCATCCCGGCCGCGAAGAAGGCGCCGCCGGACGATCCGGCGAGGGCCGCGAGCCCGATCCGGACGGCGGTGCGCACGTCGACGGGGGCCTTGCGGGCGTAGGTCACGGCGGCACCGGTGGTGCCGACGATGGCGACGGCCTTGTTGGTGCCGAGGGCGTGCGCGGCCGGGGTCCCGGCGGGCAGGCCCAGCAGCAGCGCGGGCAGCAGCACGAGACCGCCGCCGCCGACCACGGCGTCGACCCAGCCGGCGGCGAAGGCCGCGAGACACAACAGGACGAGCGCGGTCAGCGGTATGTCGGGCATGGTGGCGACCCTATGGAGCCGGTGGAGCGGCCGTCCATCGAGCTGAGGGACATCTGAGCTTCGGCGTCCGCTCCCCCGGGCACGCGCACGCGCCCCTCCCGGTGCGGGAAGGGCGCGGGGCGCGGATCGCGGGATGCGTGGTCCGAGGCGCACGGGGGGGTGGGCCGAGGCGCACGGGGGGTGGGCGTCCGGGGCGGGTCGCACGGCGGCCGGGGCCGCGGAAAACGGACGGTCCTCAGGGTGCCGCCGCCACGGGGGGCGCCGGTTCCGGGGCCCGCTCCGGCACCGGGGCGGGGCGGTCTTCCGCCGGGTCCGGCGCGGGGTCGGGCCGCCGCGGCGGGCGCAGGTCGGGGATGCGGCGCAGGCCGGGGCTGACGGTGCTGTAGCAGGCCAGCGCCAGCAGCAGGGCGGAGTTGGCGAGGAGGACGGTGCCGGGGCCGACCCGGGTCAGCAGCGCGCTGGTGAGCAGCGGGCCGAAGGGGATGATCAGGGCGGGGATCAGTCCGCAGGCGGTCTGCACACGGCCCTGGAGGTGGTCCGGGATGCTGTGCAGCCGGGCGGCGGCGATCACGGCGTTGGCGGCCGGGGTGGCCAGGCTGCACAGCCCGATGACCAGCGCGAGGGCGGCCATGTGGGTGCTCAGGGCGAGCAGCGGGGTGAAGAGGGCGGTGCTCCAGCAGACGGACAGCACCAGGGTGCGGGGGGCCAGGGTGGTGCTGGTGCGGGCGGCGACGAGGGAGCCGACGAGGTTGCCCGCGCCCGAGGCGGCGATGATCACCGCGTTGTGGTAGCCGCCCGACGCGCTGTGGGCGCCGCCGGTGATCAGGACCAGGACGATGCCGCTGAACGCCAGGTTGACCAGGGCGGCGTTGACCAGCGTGTAGCGCAGGAAGGGACTGCGGCGCACCTCCCGCAGGCCGGTGCCCAGGTCCTTGACGAGGCTCGGCGGGGGCGGGCTCCCGGCGGCCGAGGGGCGTCCGGCGGGCAGCCGGACCAGGGCCACGCACACCGTGGACGCCAGGTAGGAGAGCGCGTCGACGAGGAACGGCAGGGCGGGCGCCACGGCGTAGAGGGCGGCGCCGATCAGCGGCCCGGCGAGGGTGACGGCGGCCGAGCGGGCCTGGCTCAGGGAGAGCGCGGCGCCGAGCTGCTCACGGGGCACGACATGGCGCAGGGCGGCGGAGGCGGCGGGGCCGAAGGGGGCGCCGAAGACGCTGTTGGCGACGGCCACGCACAGGGCGAGGGACAGGGTGACCCGGTCGGTGAGGACGGCGGCCGTCATCACCACGTAGGCCAGGGCGCGGGCGGCGTCGCTGACGATCAGGACGGCCTTGCGCGGGAGCCGGTCGACGAGGACGCCGGCGGGCAGGCTCGCCAGGACGGAGGCGAGGATCTCGGTGAAGGTCACCAGGCCGAACGCGGTGACCGATCCGGTGGCGTGCAGCACGACCAGGGGCAGCGCGATGGCGCTGGCCTGGGACCCGAAGCCCGAGAGGGCGTGAGCCAGCCACAGCCGCTGGTAGTCGCGGTTGCGGTGCAGCGGGGTGAGCGTCCGGACCGACATGGGTCTGCTCTCCTTTCGGACCACGGCCGAAGCGGCCGGCACCGGGTGTGCCGGCCGCTTCACGGATGACGACTCGGGGGCTCAGGCTTCGATTCTGGTGTTGTTGCAGCCGCTGCTGACGGTCGACCACTCGGCGACCTGCTGGTCCTCGGAGCCCTCGGGCTCGCCCAGGGAGAGGTTCTGGAGCTTCAGGATCTCGGACATGGCGGTTCCCTTCGGTCACGGCCTCGCGGCCGGGCGGAGTGGGTGCGATGCGGTGCGGTGCGGTGCGATGCGGTGCGGTGCGCCGTACGGGGCGGTGCGGAGGGGTCAGACCTCGATCCGGTCGGCGTCGCCGCAGACCAGGCTCATGGTCGACCAGTCGGCCGCCTGCTCGTCCTCGGAGCCCTCCGGCCCGCTCAGGGACAGGTTCTGCAGCTTGAGGATCTCGGACATCGGGTCTTCCCTTCGGCCGGGCCTCGCGGCCCGACGGCCGGGCGTCGGGTACGACGCGGTGCGGAACCGGCGCTCGGCGTGCTGCGGAGGAGCGGACGGACTAGACGGGGACCCTCGTGTTGTTGCAGCCGCTGCTGACGGTCGACCAGTCGGCCACCTGCTGGTCCTCGGAGCCCTCCGGCTCGCTCACGGAGAGGTTCTGCAGCTTCAGGATCTCGGACATCGGGTCTTCCCTTCGGTCACGGCCTCACGGCCGACGGAGTACGGGCA
>NZ_JBVKAT010000001.1:0-119929 GCF_055598485.1 Streptomyces sp. NPDC107521 | reverse complement strand
CATCCGGTGCTCACGGTCGACCAGTCGGCCACCTGCTGGTCCTCCGAACCCTCCGGCTCGCTCACGGAGAGGTTCTGCAGCTTCAGGATCTCGGACACGGTGTCTTCCCTTCGGTCACGGCCTCACGGCCGACGGAGTACGGATGCGGACGGTGTTGCGGTGTCGCGTGCTGCGGTGCGGGGCCGTACGGGCATACGGCCGGTCGCGGGAGCGCGGGCTCGGTCAGCCCTCGATCCGGGTGTGGTTGTTGTTGCAGTCGGTGCTGACCGTCGACCAGTCGGCCACCTGCTGGTCCTCGGAGCCCTCCGGCCCGCTCAGGGACAGGTTCTGCAGCTTCAGGATCTCGGACACGGCGTCTTCCCTTCGGTCACGGCCTCACGGCCGACGGAGTACGGATGCGGACGGTGTTGCGGTGTCGCGTGCTGCGGTGCGGGGCCGTACGGGCATACGGCCGGTCGCGGGAGCGCGGGCTCGGTCAGCCCTCGATCCGGGTGTGGTTGTTGTTGCAGTCGGTGCTGACCGTCGACCAGTCGGCCACCTGCTGGTCCTCGGAGCCCTCCGGCCCGCTCAGGGACAGGTTCTGCAGCTTCAGGATCTCGGACATCGGGTCTTCCCTTCGGTCACGGCCTCACGGCCGACGGAGTACGGGCACGGGCGGTGCTGCGGTGCGGGGGTGGCGCGGGGCGCCGGGCGGGCGGTTCAGCCCTTGAGGCTGGTGTGGTTGTTGCAGGCGCTGCTGACGGTGGACCACTCGGCGACCTGCTGGTCCTCGGAGCCCTCCGGCTCGCTCACGGACAGGTTCTGGAGCTTCAGGATCTCGGACACGGTGTCTTCCCTTCGGTCACGGCCTCACGGCCGGGGCGGATACGGACGGAGAGGTGCGGAGGTGCCGGCTGAACGGAGGTACGGGGTGCGCGGAGGTGCGGGGTGGCGCGGGGGCGGGGCGGTCAGCCCTCGATGCGGGTGTGGTTGTTGTTGCAGCCGGTGCTCACCGTCGACCACTCGGCGACCTGCTGGTCCTCGGAGCCCTCGGGCTCGCTCAGGGACAGGTTCTGGAGCTTGAGGATCTCGGACATGGCGGTTCCCTTCTTCGGTGGAGGTGTGCCGGGCGGTGGTGCGCGGTCGCTCAGGCGACCGGGATCAGGGGCTCGGACCGGAGCAGTCCGGGCAGGGCGGGGTGGCCCCCGGCGGCGGCGTGCAGGGCGTGCAGGACGCCGGCGGTGCCGGTGGCCAGGTCCATCGAGAGGCGGTAGTGCTGGGCGCCGGGGAAGGCCAGGCCGTCCCGGTAGCCGACGGCGTGCCAGCTCAGCAGCCGCAGGTGGCGGCGGAGGGCCTCCCGCGCGCCGGGCCGTTCCGGGTGGGCGGCCAGCAGGGCGATGAGTCCGGCGCGGCCGGTGAAGAGGTCGCTGAAGAGGACGAAGGGCGCGCGGGCCGCGGTCAGGGCGCCGTCGAGCAGGTCCCGCAGCGCGTCGTCGTGCCGGTGGCGCAGGTAGTGCCCGGCGGTCAGCGCCAGTCCGGCGCTGCCGTTGGCGAGGTAGGGCAGCATCCGGGTGCCGTCGCGGAGGTTGACGGCGCCCTCCTCGCTGCGCACGCAGCGCTCGGCGTCGGCGCGCAGGGCGCGCAGGGCGAGGTCGAGCAGGGCGGGGTCGCGGACGGCGTCGTAGCGGTGCAGGAAGAACGCCGCGCTGCCGGTCGGTCCGTGCATCAGCCCGGCGCGGTGCGGGCCGGGGCCCGGGTCGTCCAGCCGCTCGGCGAGCCGGGCGGTGACGGCGTCGAGTTCGTCGCCGAGGTCGGCGCCGTCGCCGGGCCGGTGGAGGTGGTGCAGGGCGACGCCGATGCCGGCCAGTCCGTCGTGGAGGGAGGCGTCGGCGGCGGGAGCGGCGCGCTGGACGAGTTCCAGGGCCTGTCCGTGCCTGCCCAGGCGGTCGAGGACGAGGGCGGCGCCGTGCAGTCCCCCGTAGAGTCCGGGGCGCGGGTCGGGGGCGTGGCGGGCGGCCCGCCAGAGCCATTCGGTGTGCTCCTCGTCCACCGGGTGGCCGGTGGTATGGAGGGTGTGCAGCACGCCGGCGGCTCCGTGGGCGAGGGTGTAGCCGCCGTCGTGCAGGGCGACGGGGTCGCCGGGGAAGAGCCGGTCGGCGCGCCGGGGGGTGGCGCTGGCGGTCAGGGCGCGGGCCAGCCGGGCGCCGAGGGCGGCGGGCGCGGGGGTGTCGTCCTCCCCGCGCGGCCGGGCCGCCCCGGGCCGTGGCGCCGTCGTCCGCGGTGCCGTTGGCCGTGGCGCCGCCGGCGGTGCCGCGGGGTCGTCGGGTGTGTCGGGGCGGCGCAGTCCGGCGCGGACCTCCTCGCGCCAGCCGGGCGGCAGCGGATAGAACTCGGCGGCGGCGGCGAGGAGTTCGTCGAGCTTTCCGGGGTCGAGGTCGATCAGCATGGTCAGCGGCAGCAGCAGGGCGAGCCGGATGCTGTGCAGGGCGTAGCGGTCGCGGGCGAAGCCGTCGGGGGCGTGCGGGGCGACGAAGCCGGGGCAGCCCATGCTGGGCGAGGGGTCGATGCCGGGCCGGTGCGCGGTCTCCAGGTCGATGAGGCAGATGCGGCCGTCGGGCCGGACCAGCACGTTGGCGGGGTGCAGGTCCCCGAAGGCCCAGCCGCGTTCGTGCAGGGCGTCGAGGGCCCGGGCGAGCTGGCCGGTGAGGTCCTGGACCCGGGCGCCGTAGGCGGCGAGCGCCTCGGGGGTCGGGTCGGGGCGGACGATGGGGTTGTTGCGGGCCATGAACTGGCGCAGGGTCTCGCCCTCGACGTACTCCTCGGCCAGGTAGTGGTGCTCCCAGGCGGTGAAGCGCTCGATCAGGCGCGGTACCCAGGGCAGTCCGGCCAGGGCGCGCAGGGCGCGTTCCTCCTGGTCGAGGCGGGTGACCGCGTCGGTGCCGGCGCCGTCCAGCCCGGCGAGGGGGCGGGCCTCGCGCAGCACCACCTCGTGGCCGGCCGCGTCGCGGGCCCGGTAGATGCCGCCGCCGTTGGAGAAGTGCAGGGCGGCCTCGACCCGGTAGGGCAGGGGGTCCATGCTCTGCCGGTCGTGGACTCGCAGGGCCTCGCGCAGCACCTCGGGCGGGGTCAGCCAGGCGGGGAGCCGGAAGCAGGGGTCGCGCCGGTCGGGGACGAGGGTGCCGTCGGGGGCCTCGATGGCGAGGGTCCTGCCGCCGTCGGGGTCGGTGCACCAGCGTTCCCGGAAACCGCCGTAACGGACGTAGAGCGGGCCGTCGTTGAAACGGAGGTCGCCGAGGATGTAGGGGCCGGTGAAGCCGCTGAGCCGGCGGTCCAGGTCGGTGAGGACGGTGGCGAGCCGCCGCTCGCCCTCGGGGTAGACGGT
This sequence comes from Streptomyces sp. NPDC107521, assembly GCF_055598485.1. NCBI lineage: Bacteria > Bacillati > Actinomycetota > Actinomycetes > Kitasatosporales > Streptomycetaceae > Streptomyces > Streptomyces sp. NPDC107521. Next base: position 116,568 of record NZ_JBVKAT010000001.1, on the reverse strand, counting down.
GAGCAGTTTGCCGCTGCTGCCGCGGCGGGCGTACTTGCCGTTGTTGAGCAGGTGGATGCGGTGGGTGGGCAGGAACTTGTGCGCGACGCGCTCGGCCAGGCAGTACTCGGTGACGATGTCGACGACGCGTTCGGCGTCCTCGGTGGTCGAGGAGACGTGGATCTTGTAGCCCTGGTCCGGGAGGCGGGGGGCGTCGGGGCCCTCGGGGAGCTGGTGGACCCAGGTCGTCGTCTCCTTCCGGCGGAAGCCGTCCGGCACCGGGCGGTCGGCCGCGGCGAACCGCCGCTGGTCACCGCCGCCGGCGGGGTGGTCGTAGAAGAGCGGGTCCGCCCCGGCGTACACATGATGGTTGCCTCGCACCTTGGTCCACCCCTTCTCGGGTCGCTTCTCGGGTGAGCGTTTCCGTGCCGTTCGCCGTCGTGCGGGGCGCGGTGTTCCGCCGTGTCCGTCGCCGGCGGTGGCCGCTGTGCCGCGCTGATCGCTTCTGCGCGGTTCCGGTGGAGTTCCGGGGTTGAATTTCCGGCGGAATTCCGGGGGATTTCCGGTGATTCTCCGGAGGGGATGTCCACCCGGTCTCCGGGTGGGTCCTTCAGGTGAGGATCCAGGTGGGGTTGGCGCCGCCGCGGCCGAGGACGTCGCCGTCGTCGAGCACGCCGTCGGACTCGGAGAGGAATCCCTGGGAGGCGTTGATACCGCTCATTTTCTTTTCCTTCTTTCCGGTGCCGGGGAGGGCGATCGAGGGGGTGGTGCGGGATGCGGTGGCGCGGGGTCCGGGGGCCGCCCGAGGGGGCCGGCCGGAGGGTGGGGCGGCGGGCGTTCCGCTCAGCCGCCCCAGGTCACATCGCCCTCCTTGGTGGCGGTGGGCGTCGGAGTGGGGGCCGGGGCCGGCTGCTCGTCCTGGGCCGGCCCGGCCTGGACCCGGCTGTGGGAGGCGGGGGCGGGGGAATGGGCGGTGACGACGGCTCCGGCCGCGGCGGTCGAGGCCCCGAAGACGATGAGGGCTCCGGCAGCGATGGAGGCAATTCTGTGAACCGTCATTTCACATTCCTCTCGTAACTGGATATCACGATGGAGAACCCATTCCGGTTCCCGCTCTTCCCGCTTTCCCGGCGGCCGTTGTCCGGCTGCCGATGGCTCTACTGTGAGGCCTTGTCAGAACGGAGGGAACGGCTTGCGGGTGGACAGATCCGGCAGTGGCATAAGCCGTCCACCCCCGGCGGGGCCCGGGCCGGAACCGGCCCAGGGGTCCCACGGGGCGTCGACCAGCGCCGCGCCGGAGCCGAGCAGCACCCAGCCGCGCAGCGGGCCGTCCGCCTTCAGGGCGCGCCCGCACAGCCGGACGGCGTTGCCCTCGGCCTCGGCCAGGGTCTCGGTGGTGAAGAACAGCCCGAGCACCCAGTCGTCGCCGGACTCATGGACGCTGACGTGCTCCAGCCGGTCCGCCTCCCGCGCCTGGCGGGTGACGAACTCGGCTGCGCGGGAAGGGATTCGCTGACCGGTGGGAGCCCTCAGCCGGGCGTGCACGAGATACATGAACCCGATCCTCCGCGCGCCCCATACCGCATCACAAGCGGACAAGGCGGGCCGCTTCCGGCCCTGCATAAACCGTCCACCTGTCCGCATGGACACGATCCCTTTACAATCCGTGCACTTTGAGCCGGCCGAGGAGAGGGTCGAACGGTGTTGGACGTACTGGGACTTGATACGGACGCCGAACGCGTCTACCGCGCCATGCTCGGCCACCCCCGGGAGGGCGTGGTCCAGCTGGCCCTGCTGCTGTCCATGTCCGAGGAGCGGGTGCGCTCCGGCCTGGACCGGCTCAGCGAACTGGCCCTGGTCCACCCCTCCGCGCAGGAGGGCGTGGGCTTCCGGGCGGTGGGCCCGGAGACCGCCATGGAGGTGCTGCTCGCCCGCCAGCAGGCCGAACTCGCCGCCCAGCAGATGCGGGTGGAGGCGTCACGGGCCGCCGCCGCCCAGCTCATCGCGGAGTGTTCGGCGTTACGGCCCCGCTCCCCCGACGCCGACGCCGAGCAGCTCATCGGCCCCGACGAGATCCGCGAACGCCTCGCCCGGCTGGCCTCCCGCGCCACCGAGGAGATCACCACCTTCGCCCCCGGCGGCGCCCACACCGCGGCCGACCTCGAAGCCAGCCGCGGCCCCAACGCCGAGCTGCTGGAACGGGGGGTGCGGATCCGCACCGTCTACCTGGACAGCGTCCGCAACCACCAGCCGACCCTGGACCACGTCGACTGGCTCAACAACCACGGCGGCCAGGTCCGCACCAGCCCGACCCTGCCCATCCGCATGATCATCGCGGACCGCTGCAACGCGGTCCTGCCCATCGACACCAGCGACGCGCGGGCCGGGGCGGTCGTGCTCAGCGGCGCGGGCACGGTGGCCGCGCTCTGCGCCCTGTTCGAGAGCGTCTGGCAGACCGCCACCCCCCTGGGCCACACCCCGCGGGCCGATCCCAACGGCCTGCCGCCCCAGGAGTCCGCCACCCTGCACCTGCTCGCCCAGGGCTACACCGACGAGGCCATCGCCAAGCGCCTGGGCGTCTCCCCGCGCACCGCCCGCCGGGTCGCCGCCGATCTGATGGAACGTCTCAGCGCCCGCTCCCGGTTCCAGGCGGGCGTCAACGCGGCCCATCACGGCTGGCTCCCGAAGCCCTGAGCCCCCGTTCCGCGCCGGGCACCCGGCGCACCGCCCCGCCCGCCACCCGCCCCCGGCGGCCCGCGCCCCCCTCCCAGGGCCGGGAAGCCCCGCGCCCGGGCACCGCGGGTCCCCCGCCCCACGCCCCGCGCTCCCTGCCCGGCGCCCCCGGGACACGCCCGCCCCCGCCCGCTCCGCACCGCCGCACCGGGCGCTCCCGGTGCTCCCGCGCCCCGCACTCCCACGCCCGGAACCGTCCCGCCGCCCGGGAAGCACGACGAGCGGGCGGCACCCCCGCACAGGGGTGCCGCCCGCTTCGTGTGATCCGGAGCCGCCGCCGATCGGTTCGTGGTCGGGTGACAGACGACGGCTCCGGAGCCGTGGACCGCCGGGGGTCCGGGGGCTCTCCCCCCGGACCGCCCGGGGGTCTTTCGTTTGGATCAGGCCGGGGCCCGCGAGCCCGGCCTGATCCAAACGAGAGGCCCTAGCGGTGGTCGCTGCCGGTCGCGGTGACCGCGGCGCGGCCCGCCTCCAGCCGGGCGACCGGGATGCGGAACGGCGAGCAGGAGACGTAGTCCAGCCCCACCTGATGGAAGAAGTGGACGGACTCCGGGTCGCCGCCGTGCTCACCGCAGACACCGAGCTTCAGGTCGGGCCGGGTGGCCCGGCCCGCCTTCGCGGCGGCGGCGACCAGGGAGCCGACGCCGTCCACGTCGATCGTCTCGAAGGGGCTGACGCCGAAGATGCCCTTCTCCAGGTAGGCGGTGAAGAAGCTGGCCTCCACGTCGTCCCGGCTGAAGCCCCAGACCGTCTGGGTCAGGTCGTTGGTGCCGAAGGAGAAGAACTCCGCGGCCTCGGCGATCTGGGCGGCGGTCAGCGCGGCGCGCGGCAGCTCGATCATGGTGCCGATGGACAGGTGCAGCGAGGTGCCCGCGGCCTTCTCCACCTCCGCGATGACCTGGTCGGCCTCGTCGCGGACGAGTTCCAGCTCCTGGACGGTGCCCACCAGCGGGATCATGATCTCGGCGCGCGGGTCGCCCTTGGCCGCCCGGCGCTCGGCGGCGGCCTCCGCGATGGCCCGCACCTGCATGGTGAACAGGCCGGGGATGACCAGGCCGAGGCGGACACCGCGCAGACCCAGCATCGGGTTCTGCTCGTGCAGCCGGTGCACGGCCTGGAGCAGCCGGAGCAGGTTCTCGTGCGGCTCCTGGCGGGCCTCGGCGAGGGCCACCCGGACCGACAGCTCGGTGATGTCGGGCAGGAACTCGTGCAGCGGCGGGTCGAGCAGGCGGACGGTGACGGGCAGGCCGTCCATCGCCTCGAACAGCTCGACGAAGTCCCGCCGCTGGAGCGGCAGCAGCGCCTTGAGGGACTCCTCGCGCTCGGCGTCGGTGTCGGCCAGGATCAGCCGCTCGACCAGCTCGCGCCGGTCGCCGAGGAACATGTGCTCGGTGCGGCACAGGCCGATGCCCTGGGCGCCGAAGCGGCGGGCGCGCAGCGCGTCCTCGGCGTTGTCGGCGTTGGCGCGCACCCGCAGCCGGCGCTTGCGGTCGGCGAAGGCCATCATCCGGTGCACGGCCTCGACCAGCTCGTCGGCGTCGTCGGCGCCCGGGTGCATGCGGCCCTCGAAGTACTCGACGACCGGAGACGGGACGACCGGCACCTCACCGAGGTAGACCTTGCCGGAGGAGCCGTCGATGGAGACCACGTCGCCCTCCTCCACGACGTGCCCGCCGGGCACGGTCATGCGGCGGCGCTTGGTGTCGACCTCCAGCTCCTCGGCGCCGCAGACACAGGTCTTGCCCATGCCGCGGGCCACCACGGCCGCGTGGGAGGTCTTGCCGCCGCGCGAGGTCAGGATGCCCTCGGCGGCGATCATGCCGTCCAGGTCGTCGGGGTTGGTCTCGCGGCGGATCAGGATGACCTTCTCGCCGGAGCGGGACCACTTGACGGCGGTGTAGGAGTCGAAGACGGCCTTGCCGACGGCGGCGCCGGGCGAGGCGGCGATGCCCCGGCCGACCTGCTCGACCTTGGCCTTCTCGTCGAAGCGGGGGAACATCAGCTGGGCGAGCTGGGCGCCGTTGACCCGGGTGAGGGCCTCGGCCTCGTCGATGAGCCCCTGGTCCACGAGCTGGGTGGCGATCCGGAAGGCCGCGCCCGCGGTGCGCTTGCCGACGCGGGTCTGGAGCATCCACAGCCGGCCGCGCTCGATGGTGAACTCGATGTCGCAGAGGTCCAGGTAGTGGTTCTCCAGCGCCTCCATGATCTGGAGGAGCTGGTCGTAGGACTGCTTGTCGATCCGCTCCAGCTCCGCGAGCGGCACGGTGTTGCGGATGCCCGCGACGACGTCCTCGCCCTGGGCGTTCTGCAGGTAGTCGCCGTAGACGCCCTGCTGGCCGGAGGCGGGGTCGCGGGTGAAGGCGACGCCCGTGCCGGAGTCGGGGCCGAGGTTGCCGAAGACCATGGAGCAGACGTTGACGGCGGTGCCGAGGTCGTGCGGGATGCGCTCCTGGCGGCGGTAGAGCTTGGCGCGCTCGCCGTTCCACGAGTCGAAGACCGCCTTGATGGCGAGGTCCATCTGCTCGCGCGGGTCCTGCGGGAAGTCCCGGCCCGCCTCCTTCTTGACGATCTTCTTGAAGGTGGCGACCAGCTTCTTCAGGTCCGCGGCCTCCAGCTCGGTGTCGACCGTGACCTTCTTGGCGGCCTTGGCCTTCTCCAGCGCCTCCTCGAAGAGGTCGCCGTCGACGCCGAGGACGGTCCGGCCGAACATCTGGATCAGGCGGCGGTAGGAGTCCCACGCGAAGCGCTCGTCCCCGGCCTGCTGCGCGAGGCCCACCACGGACTCGTCGGAGAGGCCGATGTTGAGGACGGTGTCCATCATGCCGGGCATCGAGAACTTGGCCCCGGAGCGCACCGACACGAGGAGCGGGTCGTCGGCCTGGCCGAGGCGCTTGCCCATGCCGGCCTCCAGCGCGTCGAGGTGCGCACTCACCTCGTCACGCAGTGCCGCCGGCTCCTCGCCGCTGTCGAGGTAGACCTTGCAGGCCTCGGTGGTGATCGTGAAACCGGGGGGTACCGGCAGGCCCAGATTGGTCATCTCGGCGAGGTTGGCTCCCTTGCCGCCGAGAAGATCCTTCAAGTCCTTGTTGCCCTCGGTGAAGTCGTAGACGAACTTCGCTGCACGGGGTGCGGTGTTTTCCGACACGGTCTCGACTCCTCGAAGACGCGGTGGCTGCCCTGACGTCGAGGAATGTACCCAGATCACGGGCTCGTGGATACGTACACCTGCGCGCCGTCCGGCCGTAACCACTCGTCCGCCGGTGGACCGGAAGTCAAGGCTTGGCAAGCGATCCGGCCCGCATGTTTTCACTTCTTGAACGAACACGGGGTACGACACCCCGAACATGTCGCTCACATGAGCGTCATCCAAGACATCTGAGTTCGATCGATGAACGATCACCACCTGGCACTCAGTGCCACACCTTGGAGAAGTGGACCCGGCCATGATCCGCTCATCTGAGCGTAACCCCTATCAGAGGTGGCGAGGATCACGCTGTCACAGACCGCCGGATACCACCATGCGGACGCGTCCGGACGGGGCACGCCCGGGCCGTCGCGGAGCCGCGGGGGCGGGGCGGGGTCCGCCGGAGCCCACCGGGGGCATGAAGAAGGCCCACCGACGCGGATCGGTGGGCCCGGGGAGCGGACCGCCCGCCTCCCCCTCTCCCGCGGTGAGTGTTCCCTCCGCCGTGGTCGGTGCCTCCCCCGCCGTGGCGGGCGCCCGGGGGCGGTGGCCGGGGTCCGGGGCGTGCGTGCGCCCGGGGCGCCGGGGTCCGGCGGGTGCCCGGAAGAACCCGGCGGAACCGTTCCCCGTGGCTCCGGAGGCACCGGGCGGACCGGGCCGGGTGCGGACGGGCCGGGGGTGGGGTGGGCAGGCGCCGGGCCGCGCCGGGCGGGGCGGCCGGGGCGGTCCCGGGCGGGGCGGTCCCGGCCGGGGCGGTCCCGTCAGCCGCCGGAGGTGTCCAGTTCGGCGTCCTCGCCGACGCCCGTGCAGTCGTACGGGTCCCCGAGCCAGCCCTCGGGCAGCACGACCCGGTTGTTGCCGGAGGTCCGGCCGCGCGGCCCGTCGGCCCCGGCGGGCCAGGGCTGGCCGAGATCCAGCTCGTCCAGCCCGGCGCGCAGCTCGGCCAGCGAGGAGGTGACGGCGAGCCGCCGGCGCATCTCGGAGCCGACGGCGAAGCCCTTGAGGTACCAGGCGACGTGCTTGCGGAAGTCGATGACGCCCCGCGCCTCGTCCCCGAGCCACTCCCCCAGCAGGGCGGCGTGCCGGACCATCACCTCGGCGACCTGGCGCAGACCGGGCCGCACCGCGCCCTCGGGGCGCCCCTCGAAGGCCGCGACCAGATCCGCGAACAGCCACGGCCGACCCAGGCAGCCGCGCCCCACGACGACGCCGTCGCAGCCGGTCTCGCGGACCATCCGCAGCGCGTCCTCGGCGCACCAGATGTCGCCGTTGCCGAGCACCGGGATCTCCGGGACGTGCTCCTTGAGCCGGGCGACGGCCTCCCAGTCGGCGGTGCCGCCGTAGTGCTGGGCGGTGGTGCGCCCGTGCAGGGCGACGGCGGCGACGCCCTCCTCGACGGCGATCCGCCCGGCGTCCAGATAGGTCAGGTGGTCGTCGTCGATGCCCTTGCGCATCTTCATCGTGACCGGGACGTCCCCGGCGCCGGTCACCGCCTCGCGGACGATGGCCCGCAGCAGGTTCCGCTTGTACGGGAGGGCGGAGCCGCCGCCCTTGCGGGTGACCTTGGGCACCGGGCAGCCGAAGTTGAGGTCGATGTGGTCGGCCAGGCCCTCGTCCGCGATCATGCGGACGGCCTTGCCGACGGTGGCCGGGTCGACGCCGTAGAGCTGGATCGAGCGGGGGCTCTCGCTCGGGTCGAAGCGGATGAGCTGCATCGTCTTCTCGTTGCGCTCGACCAGCGCCCGGGTCGTGATCATCTCGCTCACGAACAGGCCCTTGCCGCCGCTGAACTCCCGGCACAGGGTGCGGAACGGCGCGTTGGTGATCCCCGCCATCGGCGCCAGCACCACGGGCGGCGCGACGGGGAGCGGACCCACCCGAAGCGGCGGTGTCGTGGCGGTGGCGGACGGCATGGTGGACGTGGGCATTGCCCCATTGTCCCGCACGGCGGGCGGTGCCCGCGGCACCGGGAGCGCGGCGCGGCGGTGTTCCGGCCACGGCCCGGGGCCCGACGGGCGCCTCCCGGACGCCTCATCCCGTGGCACCATTTCCCCGGTCGTTAGTTAGCCGCACTATCGAAACATGCGTACGATGCACACGTGACCGACCCGCTCGGCCCTCGACGACGGACGCTCGTCCTGGCCATCTGCTGCATGAGCCTGCTGATCGTGAGCATCGACAACACGATCCTGAACGTCGCCCTGCCCTCCCTCCAGCGCGACCTGGACGCGAGCACGTCCGGGCTCCAGTGGACCATCGACGTCTACACGCTGGTCCTGGCCTCGCTGCTGATGCTGGCGGGCTCGACCGCCGACCGCATCGGCCGCAAGCGGGTCTTCATGACCGGGCTCGTCGTCTTCACCGCCGGTTCGCTGCTGTGCTCGCTGGCGACCGACCTGTCCTCGCTGGTCGTCTTCCGGGGCGTGCAGGCGGTGGGCGGTTCCATGCTCAACCCGGTCGCCATGTCGATCATCACCAACACCTTCACCGATCCGCGCGAGCGGGCCCGCGCCATCGGGCTGTGGGCTTCCGTGGTCGGCCTGTCCATGGCCGCCGGTCCGCTGGTCGGCGGCCTGCTGGTGGACTCGGTGGGCTGGCGTGCGGTGTTCTGGGTCAACGTCCCGGTGGGGCTGGTGGCCCTGCTGCTCACCCTGCTGTTCGTGCCGGAGTCCCGGGCCGCCCACGCCCGCCGCCCCGACCCGGTGGGCCAGTCGCTGGTCATCCTGCTGTTCGGCGCCCTGACGTACGCGATCATCGAGGTGCCCTCCGCCGGGTTCCTCGCGGTGCTGCCCTTCGGCGCGCTCGCGCTGGCCGCGCTGCTGGGGCTGCTGGTGTACGAGCCCCGGCGCGCCGAACCCCTGATCGACCTGCGCTTCTTCCGCTCGGCGCCGTTCAGCGGGGCGACCGTCATCGCCGTGGGCGCGTTCGCCTCGCTCGGCGGGTTCCTGTTCCTGTCCACGCTGTACCTGCAGAACGTGCGGGGGCTGAGCGCCCTGCACGCGGGCCTCTGGATGCTGCCGATGGCGGTGCCGGTGTTCCTGTGCGCGCCGCTGTCCGGGCGGCTGGTCGGGGCGCGCGGTCCCCGGCCCCCGCTGCTGATCGCGGGCGTCGCGATGACCGCCAGCGCGCTGCTGTTCGCCGCCTTCGGGGCGGAGCGCTCCGACGCCGGGCTCCTCCTCGGCTACGCCCTGTTCGGGATCGGCTTCGGCTTCGTCAACGCGCCCATCACCAACACCGCCGTCTCCGGGATGCCCCGCTCCCAGGCCGGGGTGGCCGCCGCCATCGCCTCCACCAGCAGGCAGCTCGGGCAGACCCTCGGTGTCGCGGTGGTCGGGGCGGTCCTGGCGGCGGGGGTGGGCGCGTCGGCGTTCCGCGACACGTTCGTCGCCGCCGCGCGCCCCGGCTGGTGGGTGCTGACCGGCTGCGGGCTGACCGTGCTGGTCCTGGGCGCCCTGACCACGGGCCGCTGGGCCCGCCGCACCGCGGAGGACACCGCCGTGCGCCTGGCGTCCCCGTCGGCCCGGGAGGCGGCGCGGACCGGCGCCTGAGCCGTACGGACCCGCCGCGGTGGTCCGCGGTGTCCTCCGCGGGGCGGTCGGCCAGGTGGACGGCGGGGCGTCCGGGCCAGGTGGACGGCGGGGCGGTCGGCGGGATCAGACCGCGGGGCGCGGGAGGTGGCGGGCCAGCCGGGGCCAGTACGCCGTCACCGCCTCCTCGACCCGGGGCAGGGCCCGCTGCCCGGCCAGGGCCAGGGCGATGGCGGCGGCCACCCCCGTCCAGGCGACCGGGCCGAGCGGGGTGCAGCCGAACAGCGCGCTGACGCCGGGCGTCTGGACCAGCGCGACCAGCACGGCGGCCGACCCCACCGAGGTGAACCGCACCAGGCGGCTGTCCCGGCGGTCGGTGAGGGTCTGGGCGAGCTGGGTGCCGACCACCGCGCACAGCGCCATGGTCGTGGAGCGGCGGGCGGTGCCCGGGGTGAGGCGGCCGAGGAGCCAGGCGGCGGTGGCCCCGAGGGCGGTGGTCATGGCCCGGTGCCGGATCTGCCGGAGCAGGGGCGCGCCCAGCACCGCGGTGCCCAGCGGGGCGCCCGCGGCGGCGTCCTCCCGCTCGGGGTCGCCGGTGGGCGTGACCGCCACCGCCATCGCCGGGAACAGGTCGGTGAACAGGTTGACCAGGAGCATCTGCCGGGTGGACAGCGGGGCGGCGCCGCCGAGGACGGTGCCGAGGATGCCGAAGCCGACCTCGCCCGCGTTGCCGCCGATCAGGATGGCGATGGCGTCCGCGACGCTGTGCCAGAGGGCGCGGCCCTCGCGCACCGCCTCCACCAGGACCAGCAGGTCGTCGCCGGTGACGACGAGGTCGGCGGCGTTGCGGGCGGCGGCCGAGCCGCGGGCCGTGATGCCGACGCCGATGTCGGCGGCGCGGATCGCGGCGGCGTCGTTGGCGCCGTCGCCGACCATGCCGACGACCCGGCCCGCGTCCCGCAGCGACTCGACGACCTGGAGCTTCTGCTCGGGCGCCACCCGGGCGACGACATCGGCGTCGCGCAGCATCCGGGAACGGGCCGAGCGGTCGGCGGCGGCCAGTTCGTCGCCGGTGACGACGACGGCGTCCTCGGGCCAGCCCAGTCCGGCGGCGATGGCGCGGGCGGTCTGCGGATGGTCGCCGGTGAGCACCACGGGCCGCACGCCCGCCTCGCGCAGCCCGCGCACCAGCGCCGGGGAGGTCTCCCGGGCCACGTCGGACAGGGCCAGCAGGCCGGTGAACTCCAGCCCGGACAGCGGGCGTTCGAGCACCTCACCGGGCCGTTCGCCGGCGGCGAGGGGGCGCCGGGCGACCGCGATGATGCGCAGTCCGCCCCGGGCCAGCTCGTGCGCCGCCCCGGTGGCGGCGCCGGGCGGCGCGGCGCAGGCGGGCAGCACCGTCTCGGGGGCGCCCTTGACCACCAGGACCGGTGCCCCGTCACCGTCCCGGCCGACGGCGGCGGCGTAGCCCCGGGAGGTCTCGAAGGGCAGCCCCTCCTCCTGCGTCCAGCCCGGGTCGTCCCCGGCGGCGGTGAGGACGGCCTCGTCGGTGGAGTGGACGGGGCGCTCGCCGTCGCCGTCGAGCCGGGGGCAGGCGCGGGCGGCGACCCGCACCGTCCCGGCGGCGCCGGGGTCCCCGGCGGGGCGGATGGTGCCGTCGGGCCCGGCGACACGGGTCAGCCGCAGCCGGTTCTCGGTGAGGGTGCCGGTCTTGTCGAAGCAGATGGTGTCCATCCGGCCCAGCGCCTCCAGGGTGCGCGGGGCACGGACGAGGACGCCCCGGCGGCTGAGCCTGCGGGCCGCCGCCAGTTGCGCCACGGTCGCCACCAGCGGCAGCCCCTCGGGCACGGCGGCCACGGCCACGGAGACCCCGCCGGCCACGGCCTGCCGGAGCGGAGTGCCGCGCAGCAGCGACAGCCCGGTCACGGCGGCGCCCCCGGCCAGCGTCAGCGGCAGCGCCTTGCGGGTGAGTTCCTGGAGCCGGGCCTGCACGCCCGCCGCGGCCGGGGTGCGCGCGGCCAGGGCGACCGCGCGGGCGGCCTCGGTGTGCTCCCCGGTGTCGACGACGACGGCGCGGGCGCGTCCGGCCACCACCGTGGTGCCCTCGAAGACCATGCAGTGCCGCTCCGCCACGGGCGCCTCCGGCGCCGGGTCGACGCACTTGTCCACCGGGAGGGACTCGCCGGTCAGCGCGGACTCGTCGACCTCCAGACCGTCCTCCCAGAGCAGCCGGGCGTCGGCGGGGACCACGTCGTCGGCCTGCAGCTCGATCACCTGGCCGGGGCGCAACTGGTCGGCGTCCACGATGCGGGGGCCGGGGGTGGCGGGGGCGCCGGTACCGGGTTCGCCGGGGGCCGGGGCGGCGGTGCCCGTGCCGGTGCGGGCGGTGGCGCGGTCGGGGCCGCGGGTCGCGGCGGACTCCGGGTGCCGTCCGGACGAGGGGCCGGACGGGCCCCGCGCCGGGCCGGTCGCCGGACGGGTGCCCGAACCGGTCTCCGGGCCGGCGGACGGGGGGCCGCCGGCCGGGGTGCCGGGCCGTTCAGCGGAGTTCCCGGAGGCGGGTCCGGGCACCGGTCCCGCCTCCGCCGTCAGGCGGGCCTTCTGCTGCTGCCCCGCCAGCAGTCCGGACAGGGCGCGTTCGGCGCGCAGCCGCTGGAAGCCGCCGACCAGGGCGTTGAGATCGAGGGCGCCGATGACCAGGGCCGCGTCGACGACCGAGCCGAGGATGGCGGAGGCCGCCGAGCCGACGGCCAGGACGGGGGTGAGCGGATCGTCCAGTTCCCCCCGCACCGCCTCCGCCAGCTGCCAGCTCCAGCGCAGCGGCTCCAGGGCCCTGATCCGCCCCACCCGTCCGGCCAGCGCCCGCGCGCGGGCCAGGGCCGCCTCGACGGCGGTGGGCACCGGCTCGCCCTCCCGCGCCAGCCGCTCCCGTACGGCACCGGGCTCCAGCGCGTGCCAGGCCACCCGGGGCCGGGGGCGCGGCGCGCGGGCCACCACCACGCCGAGGGCGGCGCGCGTCCCGGAGTACAGGGCCACCGCGGCGCTCACGTCGACGGGCGCGTGCCGCAGTCCGAGCAGCGCCGAGGGACCGCGCCTGCTGCGCGCCTGACCGACCGCCACCAGCAGCCCGGACAGCGCGGCGCCGGACCGGGCGAGCGTCTGGGACCGGCGCCCGACCGCCCGCGCCGCCGGCACCGCGCGCAGCAGCCGCCACACGTCCGCCGGGCCGCCGGGCGCCAGCACGTCCGCGCCCCAGGCCACCGGGCAGTCCCCGTCGGCGAGCGCGACGGCCACGTCGGCGGCGTGCAGTCCGGCCACCACGTCCGGTCCGTCGCCGGGCCCGGGCCGGACGACGGCGACGACGCCGCCCTCCTCCCGCAGTTCGGCCACCACGTCCGGCAGGGGCCGCCCGGCGGGGACGACCTGGTCGGCGAGGCCGGTGAAGTCGGCCAGCGCCGGGTCCTCGACCATCACCACCCGCAGTCCGGCGCGCCGGGCCGCGTCCAGGACGTCCTCCGTCCACGGGTCCGCCCCGGCGCCGGGGGTCCGCAGCGCGCTCGGGTGCAGGACGACGGTGCGGGCCATCTCCAACTGCCGCAGCCGCTCGGGGTCGCGCACCAGGACGCCGGTGCGGGACAGGGCGGCGCACAGCACGGCGTTGAAGGCGGCGGGCCCGTACCGCGCGGCCTTGGGCGAACCGGCGAGCAGCGCCTCGGCCGCCTCCCTCACGTCGTGCTTGACCAGCAGGGTCGCGGCGGCGCCCGCCACGCTTCCGGCGGAGGCGTGGGCGGCGTAGTCCTGGGCGGGCGAGGTGCGCAGCGGGGGGCGGGCCGAGGGGGCCGGGGGCAGGCTGCCGCGGCCGGGCACGCACAGGTCGTCGTGGACCGCCTCGAAGGCGGCCGTGCGGGTCACGGCCTCGGCGAGCTGGCAGACCCGCAGGCCCCCGTCCAGGACCAGCGAGGCCGGGCTCTGCCCGGCGCCGTGGGCGGCCGCGTTGGCGACCGCGAGCAGCACGTCCATCCGGTGGTAGCCGATCCGGTCGCGCAGCAGGCCGCGGAAGGCCGGGTTCTCGCGCAGCAGCGTCGTCACGGCGGTCACCAGGCGCGGTGAGGCGGGCAGCCGCAGCCGGGCGGCGGTGACGGCGTAGGCGACGCCGAGGACGTCGGCGCCGAGCGCGGCGGCGGCCACGCGCACCGGGGCCGGGTCGCCGGGGTGACTGGTCTCCTCGGCCCCGGGGTCGAGGCGGATCAGCCCGTGCTGTGCGGCGAGGTCGGTGGCCCGGTCCAGGGCGCGGTCGGTCAGGGTGTCCTCGGTGGCGGTCACGACGAGCCGGGCGAGGCCGTGATCCCAGTAGGCGAGGGCCACGTCGGGGTGCTCGGCCAGCGCCTCGGCGACCCGCCGCGCGGCCCGCTCGACACGGACGCGCTCGGCGTGGGTGGCGGGGGGCCGCCCCCCGGGGACGGCGATCCCCTCCGGGGCCGGGGCGGCGGCCCCCTCCGGAGCAACGCCCTTTTCCAGAGGGGCTGTTCCCTCGCGGGATCCCTCCGGGACGGCGGTTCCCCGGCGGACGGGGGCTCCCCGGCGGACGGCGACACGTTCGGGGGCGGGGGTCCGCGCCGGAGCAACACCCCCTCCCCGGAAGGCCGTTCCCTCGCGGGAGCCCTCCGGAGCGAGGGCTCCCCGACGGACGGAAGCACGACCGGAGACGGAGGGCGACGCCGGAGCAACACCCCCTCCCGGGAGAGCCGTTCCCTCGCGGGAGCCCTCCCGAGCGGGGGCTCCCCGACGGACGGGAGCGTGCTCCGGGAGTGCGGCTCCTTCCGGCGCGGCAGCCCCTTCCTCAATGTCGGCGCCCTCCGGGACAGTGGTCCCGGGAGCGGTGGTCCCCTCCGGGACACCGACACCCCTGGTGAGAGAGGTCCCCTCAGAAGCGCCGGCCCCCTCCGGGGCGGTGGTCCCCTCGGAGATCCCGCCTCCTTCCGGAGCGGTCGTCCCTTCCCGGGCGGTGTCCTCCTCCCGGGCCGCGGTCCCCCCGGGAGCCCTCGTCCCGTCCGGGGCGCTGCCTCCCTCGCGGGCGGCGTCCCCCTCCCGAACCGGGGCTCCCCCGGGGGTGCCGGTGCCCTCCGGGGCCAGCGTCAGCGCCAGATGGGCTCGGGGGCCCGCGCGCCATTCCCGGGCGCCGCCGGGCAGCGCGGCACGGGTGGCGCGGGCCGCTCGCGCGGCGAACTCGGCGCCGCGCACCCCGGCCCGGGCACCGCCCGCGACCGCGCCCGCGGCGGCCCCGACGGCGGGCGCGGTGCCGCGGACGAGCAGACGGGGTCCGGCCAGGACGAACCCGGCGACGGCGTCCTGGGAGCGCGTCAGCAGTCCACCCACCATCGCCGCGGCTCAGCCCGCCTTCCGGGTGCGTCCGCCGCCCGCCGCCGACGACGTGCGGCCGGTGGCGCGACCGGTGGACCGGCTGCCGGAGGCGGTCTTCTTCGCCGGGGTGGCACGGGTGCCGGTGGACCGGGCGGGGGCGGTACGGGCGGCGGTGGCGCGCTTGGCGGCGCCCTTGGCCGGGGTGGTGCGCGAGGCGGTCTTGCGCGCGGTCGTCTTGCGTGCGGTCGTCTTGCGCGCCGCGGTCTTCCGGGTGGCGCCCTCGTGCGCGGCGCTCTTCCCGGCGGCGCTCGCGGCCGTTTCTCCGGCCGAAGTCCCCTTGCCCGCCCCGCTCTTCGACGCCGCGCCCTTCTCCCCCGCGCCCGGGGGCACCGTACTCCCGGACGCCGTGCTCCCGGACGCGGCGCCCGTCGCGCTCCCGGCGGCCGAACGTCTCGTGGCGGTGCGCTTCGTGGCCCGCCCGGTCCCCTTCGCCGCGCGCCGCGCGCCCTCCGCACCGCCCGTCCGCCGCCCGGCGGCCGAGCCGCCGTCCGCGCCGTCGGCGTCCCGGCCCCGGCGGGACTGGGTCAGCCAGGCCACCGCCGCCCCGGTGACCGCCACCGGCCACTCCACCACCCCGGCGACGCCCAGCACCCCGGCCCCGGTGTACACGACCACGCGGCGGGCGCGCGGGGACACGGCTCCGATCCGGTCCAGCGCCGCCTCGGTGGCCCTGCCGACGGTGCCCGCGCCGGGCACCTTCCCCAACACCGACGCCGCCGCGTGCCACGGTCGCGGGAGGGTCCGCGCCGACTTCTGCTCAGCCATGACTGTCCGTCCTCGCCCTGTCCGACCGCGGGCACCTGATGGAGACCCGGAACCTCACTCTCCGCATTGCCCCGGGTTCCCGCACTTCGGAGGGTCACCCGGTGGCCTCTCCCCGCGTGCGGCGGCGGTGGCCGGGCCGGCTCCGCAGGTTCCCGGCGGGGCGGTCCGGAGACGGCACGGAGGGCCGTCCGCACCCCGAACAGTGGCCGAATCCGCAGGTCGGAGGGGTCGGGCGGAGAGCCGGGCGGGCTCGGCGGCGCGACCGGCCGGGGCGCGGGGGACCGTCCGGCGGCCGACGGGCCGAACTGCTCCGGTCGGGCGACGCGGGGTCCCGCCCGGCACGGCCGCCCGGAGCCCCGGCCCCCCGCGGCGATTCCTGAAACTCTTGACGAATGGTCTGGACCAGAGCATTGTCATGCCTGCGCCATGTCATGCCCGCGCCGCCCCCCACCTTCCCCCCACAGGAGGCACCCGCATGTTCCGTCGCAGACTCCGCCTGTTCGCCGCCGCGCTGGCGGCCGCCGTCATCACCCCCCTGGCGATCACCTCCGCGTCCGCAGCCCCCGCCGCCCCCACGGCTCCGGGCTCCGCCGCCGCGGCCGACACCTGCGCGGTGAAGTCGAAGCCCGCCGGCAAGGTCCTCCAGGGCTACTGGGAGAACTGGGACGGCGCCAAGAACGGCGTGCACCCGCCCTTCGGCTGGACCCCGATCAACGACTCCCGCTTCCTGCAGCACGGCTACAACGTGGTCAACGCCGCGTTCCCGGTGATCCTCTCCGACGGCACCGCGCTGTGGGAGGACGGGATGGACCAGAACGTCAAGGTCGCCACCCCCGCCGAGATGTGCGCCGCGAAGGACGCCGGGCAGACCATCCTGCTCTCCATCGGCGGCGCCGCGGCCGGCATCGACCTCAACTCGACCGCCGTGGCGGACCGGTTCGTCGACACCATCGTGCCGATCCTGAAGAAGTACAACTTCGACGGCATCGACATCGACATCGAGACCGGCCTGGTGGCCGGTGGCAGCATCAGCACGCTGTCCTCCTCGCAGTCCAACCTGATCCGCATCATCGACGGCATCCTCGCGAAGATGCCCTCGAACTTCGGCCTCACCATGGCCCCCGAGACCGCCTACGTCACCGGCGGCAGCATCGTGTACGGCTCGATCTGGGGCGCCTACCTGCCCATCGTCAAGAAATACGCGGACAACGGCCGCCTGTGGTGGCTGAACATGCAGTACTACAACGGCGCCATGTACGGCTGCTCCGGCGACTCCTACTCGGCCGGCACCGTCCAGGGCTTCACCGCTCAGACCGACTGCCTGAACAAGGGCCTGGTCATCCAGGGCACCACCATCAAGGTGCCCTACGACAAGCAGGTCCCGGGCCTGCCCGCCCAGGCCGGCGCCGGCGGCGGCTACATGAGCCCCTCCCTGGTCTCCCAGGCCTACAGCCGCTACGGCTCCAGCCTCAAGGGCCTGATGACCTGGTCGATGAACTGGGACGGCTCGCGGAACTGGACCTTCGGCGACAACGTCAAGGCCCTCCAGGGCCGCTGACCCCGGCCCCGCCACACGCCCCACCCGCGCCCACCGCCGCCCCGCCGGCCGGTGGGCGCTGCCTTCGGCCCCCGGCCGGGCCCACCGACGGGATCTCCCGGAAGCCGTCTCCTTCGTCCTAGCTCTCGGCGTAGTGCACGAGCTGCCACCCCAGTACCCCGAGGGCGAGCGTCTCCGCAATGGAGACGACCAGCAGCAAGGGGTGCATGCCATCAGAGGTCCAGAACCCGATGACGCAGATCAGAGGCAGACCTGTGTAGGTCACCGAGTCGACGACGGTCTGCAGGCGCTTGCGTGTGGAACGGCCGGCGTCGCGCCGGTGGTACTCCTCCCACCCGAACACCGTGTCCCGGGTCGTGCCACTCAGCTCGGCGAGCCGGGGCCCCAGCCGGTCCCGGATGTAGCGCCCGATCGCGGAGATCTTCTCGTCGTTGACCAGATAGGTCCATCCCAGGATCAGGCAGATCACGGGAACGGCGAGCAGGGCGGGGCTGTCACCGTTCTGGACGGCGATCGCAAGGATCGCGGTGGAAGCGGCCAACGTGGCGTAGATCAGGTTGTCACGGAAGCCGATGCGAGCCTTCTGCTCCTCCTTAATACGGTCGTACTCTGCCAGTAACAGCCCGCCTTCGGTGACTTCCTCCGTGGCCTGCACGGCCTCTCCTTCCGATATGTCCCAGCCGGAACCGGACCTGCGCAGGCCGGTCGGGCCCCGGCGGTTCTGAAGCCTCAGTGATCGGCGCCGAACGGTGGCTGGTCCTCGGGCGTGTTCCGTTTCAGCCAGACTTTGCCGTCCGCCGCGATTCCCTCCAGCAGGCGGAAGGTATGGCTGAAGCCGGCTGCCCTGAGGTTGATCTCGGAGAGAGCCTGGGCGTTCTCGTCCGGTGCCAGTTCATGCGTATCGGCGTCCTTGACCCGGATGCTCCTGGACGGCCCATTGGAGAGGAACAGTTCCAGGTCGTATCCGGTGTCGGCCCGGTCGGTGACGTGTACGGAGGAGAGCGCGTCGAAGCGGTAGTTGATCCGCTCTTCGTTCGCGCTCTGGCCATGGGTGAAGTCGAGTTCAACGCTGATCTCCCGCACACCGTCCCACGTGATCAGGAAGAGACGAAGGCTGTATCGCGAGTAGCGCCAGGGACCACCTCGTTCGCGCCCCCGACTCGAGGACCGCGCGGGCGTCAGCAGGATGGTGTGGGCGATGATGCTGTCCCAGGTGAGCCGATGGTGGCGGAGCGCATCATCGATGAACAGGGTCTTGTCGCACGTGAGCCAGTTCTCCATCTCCTCCTCACTGGGACGTGTGGTGTCCAGGAATTCCTTCCAGCTCCGGTACGCGGCCTGCCGATCCGCCAGGTGCTCCTGGTACTCCGCCATCTCGTCGACGACTCGCCGCTTCTCACTGCACGCACGCAGCCATAGCAACGCCGCCGCGCGTCCGGACCACGTCGCACCTGCCAGAACGGCGATCCCCAGCAGCACGACGGGCGGTTCGACGGCCATGGCCATGGTGGCGATCAGTGCTACGGCCGTGGCTCCCAGGACCACGAGCGCGGCCACACACTGGGCCTTGGCCGTCACTGGTGTCCGATACCGTTGATGGTGGTCGAACAGAGTGCCGTTGTTGTACCGGTCCCGGGCGTCCTGGGCCAGGTGCCGGATCAGCCAGTTGACCCGGTCCACTCCAATCCGGCTCTCACGGTAGAGAAAGGCGACCTCTCCGATGAGGCTGTTGCGCAGCCCGTCCGTGTGGGACCTCCACTGGTGCGGGTCGAGCCCGGCGGGCACACGGACGCTGAAGTAGTGGTCGAAGGAGTGGCGGACGCGCTTGGTGAACCCGTCCTCCTCGACGGCGTACCCCCTCCACGCCGCGTACTGGTAGGCGCTGTTCCTTTCCCTCAGCCGGTGCTCCAGGTACCACCACCGCAGACCCGAACGTCCCGCGACGAGACCGGCTCCCAGCCCTGTCAGCAGTTCGACAATCGCCGCACCGGGCGACGCCACCAACGCGGAAACCCAGAGGAAGACGGCGGCGGCGCCGGACAGACCCGCCCGGACGGCGAGATTCAACGACTCCCCGGAAGCGGTGTTCGCCCGGGGCGGCAGAGCCCGTGGACCGATGGGCTCGGGCTCGAAGTAGGCCCAGACCCGTCCGGCGCGGTGGCCGTCAAAGCGCATGGACATCGCGGTGTCACAGGTCTCCGCCCACAGGCCGGCCTTCATGCGCCCGGTGAGGACGAGATCGAGGTGGTGGAGGATCGGAACGCGCTGTGCGTCCGGCAGTTCACGCAGCCGCTTGAGCACAGTCCTGACTTCGCCGTCGGTGTCGCCGGAGGTGCCCAGCAGGTCGAAGATGACGTACAGAGCGGTCTTCCACTCGCCGTCGGCATAGTCCTGCGCCCGATCCGAGACCTCGTGCAGTTGCTGGTTCTCCTCGGCGCTGAGGTCCCGGCGGGCACGCTTGCTGAGCATGGCGAGCACGAGGTGGAAGCGGGTCTCCGCGGTGTCGTGCCCGTGGGCGATCGCGTCCTCGATCATCTGGCAGGCACGGCCGGGTACGCCGTTCAGCAGGAACTGCAGGCCCACCGCATACTTCTCCTCAGGAGAAGCCTCCGGATGGACGAAGTTCACGGTCGAGTTGTGCACGACCCCGGCCATGATGCCGACGTTGGAGTGGTCGGCGGTCGCCTGGTGCGTGAAGTCGGCGAAGTCCGTCACTTTAATCCACCCGCTGCCGTGATCAGCGGCGCCAGGGCCAACGCCAGTTCCACGTCGTCCGCGATCAGCCCCCGCAGTCTCCTGAGTGCCATGACGGTCTTCTTCGGCGAGTCGGGCGTCCGGCTCCTCGCGGCCCGGACGGCGATGTCCCAGTCCGCCAGTGCCTCCTGGTAGGTGTCGGTGTCCAGGGCCCGGCTGTCATGCCGCTCTCTCAGCCTCACTCCGAAGCCTTCCAGTTCCGCGACAAGGTCACGTGGACGGAACGGCTGCGGAGCCGCGTTCATGTGGACATGGCTCCCATGCACCGACCCCGCCATGATTCCCACGGCACTGGAATGGGCCGTGTTCCGGATGTGTCCACTCACTCTGCCGCCTCTGCTTCCGTCGTCCTGGCCGTCGTGGGATTCGGCGGACCGCATCTGCTCTCCGATCAGTTCCGTGGCAAGCCGAAGGGCGAAGGCCGCGGCGTTCGCCGCTGCCCGCGGCTGCCAGTTATGGTCCTTGGCGCTGCTCTTCGTCCCGTCCGCCCGGTCGCTGATGCCGCGGATGATGGCCACCGGCGACCCGTTGAGGTGTCCGGCCTGCGCCACACCTGCGGCCTCCATCTCGATCGCCAGCGCGTCGTTGTAGTGCTGTCTGATCCACCGGGCCTCGGCCGAGACCCGCGAGTTCTGGACGATCTCGCCGGCAGCAACGGCCCCGAAGTGCACCCGCGGCGCGTTTCCGCCGCCGCGGGCGATGTCACTCCAGTTCTTCGTACGGGCGAGATGGGCGGCGAGTTGACTGATGCCGTGCTCCGCCTCCCAGACCCGGGGGCGTGCCTTGAGTCCGCTGTCCTCGCTCGTTCCCCCGTGGTAGGCGTACACATGAGTGGCCATCACCACATCACCCAGCCGGGTGGTGCCCCACAGGGCTCCGGCGACGCCAACGAACATCACGGCCAGCGGTGAGAACTCCTGGATCGCGCGCTCCGCCAGCACTGCAGCGGAATGGTTCCCCTTGCTCGTCAGACCGACGGCCACGCGATGCGATGTGCCCCGCACGGTCCCCACCTCGAACCGCGTACCACTTCCGTGGCGGTGCAACTGCGGCCCGTCCAGATTCCGGCGCACGGCCTCGTACTCGAGATTGAGGGCGGTGAGCACCACCACCAGGTCCTTCGGCATCTACTCCCCTTCGCCTTCCGTCATCGGCGGCACGGTCCGGACGAGCGGCGGGGACAGCAGCGTTCTCGGTCCGGCACGAAACAGCCGCGCGGGCCGGCCTCCCGTGGACCTGTGCTCCGACTCGGCCGGAACGATGAACCCCTTCACCGCCTGGACCTTCCGGTAGAAGTTCCGGGTGTCGAGTGCGGTGCCCCAGACCGCCTCGTACACCTGCTGCAGCTCACTGATGGTGAACAGGTCTCCGCAGAACGCCGTGGCGAGTGCCGAGAACTCCAGCTTCGTACGGGCGCGTTCGACGCCGTCCGCCACGATCCGGTGGTGATCGAACGCCAGATTCACCTGGCCGGACAGGATGGTGTCCACGGGGATCCACGAGGCGTTCCTGGCGTCCGTGCCCGCGACCGGCTCAGGAAGTCCCGGGGCGATGGCCAGATGAGCCACGGAGACGATCCGTCCCCGTGGATCGCGGCCCGGGTCACCGTAGACGGCCAACTGCTCCAGATGCAGCGGCCCCCCGTCCAGCGCGGTCTCCTCGGCCAGCTCACGATGTGCGGCGTCCAGGATCGCTTCGCCCTCATGGCCCAGGAATCCTCCAGGCAGCGCCGACATGCCCCGGAACGGATCCTCGCCCCGTTCCACGAGCAGGACGCACAGCCGCCCCTCACGCAGCGTGAGAATCACCAGGTCAACAGTGAGCAGAACAGTTGGCGGTGACCATACGTCATCTTCCATGCCCCTCAAGGTAGTTGATTTCTGTCAGATAGACAATAAGAGAGGCCAAGGCGCCGATGGGATCCAGCACCTCGACCACGCACCAAAAGAACCCCTGGGGCCCCGCTCGGTGTGCGAGCGGGGCCCCAGGGGTTGGTGGTGCGGAGGAGGAGGGTCAGCAGCCGATCAGGCGGGAGGCCAGGTAGCCCTCGATCTGGTCCAGCGACACGCGCTCCTGCTTCATCGAGTCGCGCTCGCGCACCGTCACCGCGTTGTCCTCAAGGGTGTCGAAGTCGACGGTGACGCAGTACGGCGTGCCGATCTCGTCCTGGCGGCGGTAGCGGCGGCCGATGGCACCGGCGTCGTCGAAGTCGATGTTCCAGTGCTGGCGCAGCGCCTGCGCGAGGCCCTTGGCCTTGGGCGACAGGTCCGCGTTGCGGGACAGCGGCAGCACCGCGACCTTCACCGGGGACAGCCGCGGGTCGAGGCGCAGCACGGTGCGCTTCTCCATCTTGCCCTTGGCGTTGGGCGCCTCGTCCTCGATGAAGGCGTCCAGCAGGAAGGCGAGCATCGCGCGCCCGACACCGGCCGCCGGCTCGATGACGAACGGCGTCCAGCGCTCGCCGGCCTCCTGGTCGTAGTAGGAGAGGTCCTGGCCGGAGGCCTTGGCGTGCGAGGAGAGGTCGTAGTCGGTGCGGTTGGCGACGCCCTCCAGCTCACCCCACTCGCTGCCGCCGAACTGGAAGCGGTACTCGATGTCGGCGGTGCGCTTGGAGTAGTGGGAGAGCTTCTCCGCCGGGTGCTCGTACCAGCGCATGTTCTCCTCGCGCAGGCCCAGGCCGGTGTACCAGTTCCAGCGCTGCTCCATCCAGTACTCCTGCCACTTCTCGTCCTCGCCCGGCTTGACGAAGAACTCCATCTCCATCTGCTCGAACTCGCGGGTGCGGAAGATGAAGTTGCCGGGCGTGATCTCGTTGCGGAAGGACTTGCCCATCTGGGCGATGCCGAACGGCGGCTTGCGGCGCGAAGTGGTCTGCACCTGGGCGAAGTTGGTGAAGATGCCCTGCGCGGTCTCGGGCCGCAGGTACGCGACGGAGCCGGTGTCCTGGGTCGGGCCGAGGTGGGTGGAGAGCAGCCCGGAGAACTGCTTGGGCTCGGTGAACTGGCCCTTGTTGCCGCAGTTGGGGCAGTTGATGTCGGCCAGGCCGTTCTCGGGGGCGCGGCCCTTCTTCTCCTCGTACGCCTCCTCCAGGTGGTCCGCGCGGAACCTCTTGTGGCAGGCGGTGCATTCGGTCAGCGGGTCGGAGAAGGTGGCGACGTGACCGGACGCCACCCACACCTCGGGGGCGAGGATCACGGACGAGTCGATACCCACCACGTCCTCGCGGGAGGTGACCATGTAGCGCCACCACTGGCGCTTGAGGTTCTCCTTGAGCTCGACACCCAGCGGACC
Organism: Streptomyces sp. NPDC107521; assembly: GCF_055598485.1. NCBI lineage: Bacteria > Bacillati > Actinomycetota > Actinomycetes > Kitasatosporales > Streptomycetaceae > Streptomyces > Streptomyces sp. NPDC107521. The sequence continues at coordinate 93,356 of NZ_JBVKAT010000001.1, read as the reverse complement.
GTAGTCCCAGGCGGCACGCTGGCCGCCGTAGATCTCACTACAGGGGAAAACGAAGCCACGGCGCTTGCTCAGGCTGACGATGGTGTCGATCTTGTCGGCGGCCACGGTGCTCTCTTCATTACGACGACGGGCGACGAAGCGAGATTGCTTCCAGCGAATGCCCCAGGTTACCGGCGTGGGACACCCCCCGGCCAAATCGGGGGCCCCGCCGGGGTCCCGGCACACCCCGGCACCTCCCCGGCACCGCCACCGCCCGGCTCCGGCGCGGCCCCCGGCCCGCTCCGGACCGCCTCCCCGGCCGCCTCCATGGGCACCTCCCGGGCCACCCGTGCGGATGCTTGTTGACAACGGTTTCCAAAATCATTGAAAATGACTGTCATGAACGTACGACGACGCCGCATATCCGGCATAGCAGTCGCCGTGGCCGCAGCACTCGGCCTCGGCACCCTCTCCGCCTGCGCCGGCGACGACACCGGGGCGGGCGGTACGGACCGGTTCGACGTCGTCGCGTCGTTCTACCCCATGGCCTTCCTCGCGGAGCGCATAGGCGGTGACCACGTCAGCGTCACCAGCCTCACCCAGCCCGGCCAGGAGCCGCACGACCTGGAGGTCAGCGCCAGGCAGCGGGCCCGGCTGGAGGACGCGGACGCCGCCCTCCACCTCAAGGGCCTGCAGCCCGCCGTCGACGAGGCGATATCCCAGTCCGGCATCGCCACGAAGATCGACGCCGCCTCCCTGACCACCCTCGTGGACGCCCACCACGACGACGACGGCCACGGCGACGAGGACCACGACGGCCACGACCACGGCGGCACGGACCCCCACCTCTGGCTCGACCCGGTCCGCTACGCCGAGGTCGCCGAGGGTGTCGGCCGGGCCTTCGAGAAGGCCGACCCCGGCCACGCCGCCGACTACCGGAAGAACACCGCCGCCCTGGTGAAGCGGCTCGGCGAGCTGGACACCCGCTTCGAGACCGGCCTGAGGAACACCAGGACCAAGGTCTTCATCACCACCCACGCCGCCTTCGGCTACCTCGCCGACCGCTACGGACTGACCGAGCGGGCCATCAGCGGGCTCAGCCCCGAGGCCGAGCCCAGCGCCGCCCGCGTCCGCGACCTCCAGCGGACCGCGAAGGCCGACGGCGTCACCACCGTCTTCCACGAGACGCTGGTCAGCGACCGGACCGCGCGGACCCTCGCCCGGGACGCCGGGCTGCGCACCGACGTCCTCGACCCCATCGAGGGGATCACCGAGCACTCCCGCGGCGACGACTACCTCCAGGTCATGGAGTCCAACCTCACCGCGCTCCAGAAGGCCCTGGGCGCCGCATGAGCACACCGCGCGACGACTCCGCCACACGTCCCGACGACCGGGGAGCGGTCATGAACGAACCCGTCGTCGCCCTGCGCGGCGCCCGCGCCGACCGGGGCTCCCGTCCCGTGCTGCGCGGCATCGACCTGACCGTGCGGCGCGGCGAGGTCGTCGCCCTGCTCGGCGCCAACGGCTCCGGCAAGTCCACCGCGGTGCGCGCGCTCATCGGCCAGCTCCCCCTCACCGACGGCACGGTCGAGCTGTTCGGCACGCCCCTGCCGCGCTTCCGCGACTGGGCCCGGGTCGGCTACGTCCCCCAGCGCACCACCGCCGCGGGCGGCGTCCCGGCGACGGTGACCGAGGTCGTCTCCTCCGGCCGCCTCTCCCGCACCCGCTTCGGGCTGTTCCGCCGGGCCGACCGCGAGGCCGTCCGCCGGGCCCTGGAGCTGGTCGGCATGGCGGACCGCGCCGGGGACCCGGTGGACGCCCTGTCCGGGGGCCAGCACCAGCGGGTGCTGATCGCCCGCGCCCTCGCCGCCGGACCCGAACTGCTGATCATGGACGAGCCGATGGCGGGCGTCGACCTGGCCAGCCAGGAGGTGCTGGCGGCCACGCTGCGGCAACAGGTCGCCGCGGGCGCCACCGTCCTGCTGGTCCTGCACGAACTGGGCCCCCTGGAACCGCTGATCGACCGCGCGGTGGTGCTCCGCGACGGCTGCGTCCTGCACGACGGCCCGCCCCCGAAGGCCGTGGGCCAGCACGCGCTGCCGGGCCACGACCACGTGCACCCGCACGCCCCGGAGGGCGCCGAACCCCTCCGCACCGGACTGCTGAGCTGACGAGGCCCCCATGGAAATCCTGAACTACGCCTTCATGCAGCGGGCGCTGCTCGCCGCCGTGCTGGTCGGCGTCACCGCCCCCGCCGTCGGCATCTACCTGGTCCAGCGCCGCCAGGCCCTGATGGGCGACGGCATCGGCCACGTGGCGATGACCGGCGTCGGCCTCGGCTTCCTGCTCTCCTGGTCCCCGGTGTGGACGGCGGCCCTGGTCTCCGTCCTCGGCGCCGTCCTGATGGAGCTGATCCGCTGGTACGGCCGCACCCGCGGCGACATCGCCCTCGCGATGCTCTTCTACGGCGGCATGGCCGGCGGCGTGATGTTCATCAACCTCGCCCCGACCGGCTCCAACGCCAGCCTCACCTCGTACCTGTTCGGCTCCCTGTCCACGGTGTCCGAGTCCGACGTCACGGCGATCTGCCTGCTGGCCGCCTTCGTGGTGCTGGTCACCGTCGGACTGCGCCGCCAGCTCTTCGCGGTCAGCCAGGACGAGGAGTTCGCCCGGGTCACGGGGCTTCCGGTGCGGGCGCTGAACCTGCTCACGGCGGTCACCGCCGCCGTGACGGTGACGGTGGCCATGCGCGTGGTGGGGCTGCTGCTGGTCTCCGCGCTGATGGTGGTGCCGGTGGCCGCCGCGCAGCAGCTCGGCCGCAGCTTCGCGGCCACCTTCGCGGCCGCCGTCGCGATCGGGGTCGCGGTGACCCTCGGGGGCACCGTCACCTCGTACTACCAGGACGTTCCGCCCGGCGCGACGATCGTGCTGCTGACCATCGGCGCCTTCCTCGTGCTCACCGCGCTGGCCGCCCCGCTGGCCCGGCGGCGCGCGCGGGCCGCCGCCGCGGCCGGGCCCGCCGCCGACCCCGCGGAGTGCGTGATCCCGGCGGGCCGGACGCCTTCCGACGGGGCCGGTGTCCCGGCCGCCGGGGCCCCCGCGCGGACGGCCCCGGGGGGCGACCCGGTCGGCGGGCCCTGACTCCGGCGGGCCCGGCTGGCACAATGGGCCAGCCAAGCCACAGACTGAGGAGGAATCCGGTGACGACCGCTGGACCGCCCGTGAGAGGCCGCGCCACCCGGCAGCGGGCCGCTGTGTCGGCAGCACTCCAGGAGGCCGAGGAGTTCCGCAGCGCCCAAGAGCTGCACGACATGCTCAAGCACAAGGGCGACTCCGTCGGGCTCACCACGGTCTACCGCACCCTGCAGTCCCTCGCCGACGCCGGTGAGGTGGACGTCCTGCGCACCGCCGACGGCGAGGCCGTCTACCGCCGGTGCTCCACCGGCGACCACCACCACCATCTGGTGTGCCGCACCTGCGGCAAGGCCGTCGAGGTGGAGGGGCCGGCGGTGGAGAAGTGGGCCGAGAGCGTGGCCGCCGACCACGGCTACGTCAACGTGGCGCACACCCTGGAGATCTTCGGCACCTGCGCGGACTGCGCGAAGGCCGACGGCTGACGACCGGCGGCCGCCGCCGGACCGGGCGGCGGCTGACGGAACGGACGACGGGCCGGGGCACCAGGGGTGTCCCGGCCCGTCCGCGCGATCCGGCCCGACCGGGCCGTCCGTCCGCACGGCCCGGCGGGCGCGGGCGCGCCCTATTCGGCGCGGCCCTCCATCGCGAGCAGCTCCTCGTTGGGGATCGCCCCGCCGAACCGCCGGTCCCGGGAGGCGAACTCCAGGCAGGCCCGCCACAGGTCGCGCCGGTCGAAGTCCGGCCACAGCACGTCCTGGAACACCATCTCGGCGTAGGCGCTCTGCCACAGCAGGTAGTTGGAGGTGCGCTGCTCGCCGCTCGGCCGCAGGAACAGGTCCACGTCCGGCATGTCCGGGTAGTAGAGGTACTGGGCGAGGGTCTTCTCGCTGACCTTCGCCGGGTCGAGCCGCCCGGCCCGCACCTCCTCCGCGATGGCCTTCGCCGCGTCCGCGATCTCCGCCCGGCCGCCGTAGTTCATGCAGAAGTACAGCGTCAGCAGGTCGTTGTCCCGGGTCTGCTCCTGTGCGACCTGGAGCTCCTTGGCGACCGACTTCCACAGCCGCGGCATCCGCCCCACCCAGCGCACCCGCACGCCCAGTCCGTCCAGGGTGTCGCGGGACTTGCGGATGAAGTCGCGGTTGAAGTTCATCAGGAAGCGGACCTCCTCCGGGGAGCGCTTCCAGTTCTCGGTGGAGAAGGCGTACAGGGAGATGTTGCGCACACCGATCTCGATGGCGCCCTGGAGCACGTCCACCACGCGCTCGGCGCCGACCTTGTGCCCCTCGGTGCGGGGCAGTCCGCGCTCCTTGGCCCAGCGGCCGTTCCCGTCCATGACGATCGCCACGTGCTGCGGCACCAGCTCACCGAGGCCCGGGGGCCGCGCGCCGGACGGGTGGGGTTCGGGTGCCCGGTACTCGCGGCGCTGCCGCCCCAGAATCCCGCGTACGGACATGTGTCTCTCGTCTCCTCGGTGTCTTCCCGGTCTACTTCTCGACGTAGCGCAGCGAGCGCAGACCGCGTTCCAGGTGCCAGTGCAGATACGCGGACACCAGTCCGCTCCCCTCCCGCACGTACCGCGGCTCGCACGCGTCGGCCGTCGCCCAGTCCCCCGTGAGCAGCGCCCCGAGCAGGACCAGGGCCTGCGGCGAGGGTACGACGCTGCCGGGCACCCGGCAGTCGGCGCACACGGAGCCGCCGGAGCCGACCGAGAAGAACCGGTTGGGGCCGGGCAGTCCGCACCGGGCGCAGTCCCCGAAGGTCGGCGCGTACCCGTTCACCGCGAGCGAGCGCAGCAGGAACGCGTCCAGCACCAGGCCCGGCGCGTGCTCGCCCCGGGCCAGCGTCCGCAGCGCGCCCACCAGCAGCAGGTACTGCTGCACCGCCGGCTCGCCCTCGTGGTCGGTGAACCGCTCGGCGGTCTCCAGCATGGCGGTGCCCGCGGTGTAGCGGGTGTAGTCCGTCGCGATGGTCCCGCCGTACGGCGCGATGGTCTCGCTCTGCGTGCACAGCGGCAGCCCGCGCCCGACCAGTTCGCTCCCCCGCGCGAAGAACTGCACGTCCACGTGGGAGAAGGGCTCCAGCCGCGCGCCGAACTTCGACTTGGTGCGGCGCACTCCCCGGGCCACGGCGCGCACGCGTCCGTGACCGCGGGTGAGCAGGGTGATGATCCGGTCCGCCTCACCCAGCTTCTGGGTGCGCAGCACGATGCCGTCGTCGCGGAACAGACTCATGGCGTCCATTCTCGCGCATGGCTCAGAGCACCTCGCCCCGGCTGCGGGCGTTGGCGTGCGCCGTGGCCGCCCTCAGCCGCTCGGACTGGGTGGCGTAGCGCACGTAGCCGGGCACGGCGTCCCACTCCCGGCCGCCGCCGTAGGGGCGGAGCTGCACGTAGGGGCCCTGCCGTCCCATGACGACGCCGACCCGTCCGATGCGGGTGTCGACGGCGTGCGCGCCGACGGGCGGCATCACCTCGGCACCGCCGCGGGCCGCCGCGCGGGGGTGACGGAGCGCCGGACCGGCTCCGCGGGCGGGCGGGGCGCCTCCCCCGCCGGGGTGACCGGGCCGGGTCCGGGCGAGGGCGGGGTGGCTCCCGCCGTCGCGAGCAGCTCGCGCAATTCCCTCACGATGTCCTCCGCTTCCTCGACACGGGCCGTCGCGTGCCGTACCTCCACGGTGCTCCCCATTCTCGCCCGCCTTCACGCTTCGTGTCCTCATGGTGGCGCAGCGTGTCCGCGTCCGGAACGGATCGGTCACCGCAAGTGCCGATCGGCCCGAGGGGGTTGGTCATGGCCAACGGTTCGCGGCAGGCGACGCGGGAGCGCTTCGGCACGAGGGCCGAACCGGCGCCGGGAGGACGCCGCCGCCGTCCGGGCGGGGCCGGGCGTGCCGGTCCTCGTCCCCGGGAGGCGGGCAACGCCCCTCGGCGCGGGAGCACTTACGCGGTGGCGGGGACCGGACGGCGAGGCCCGCACCGAGGGGCGCCGGCACGCTCCCCGGCACCACCGTCCCGCCGGGCGGCGGCAGGCCCGGCGGGACCGGGCGGCTACCGGGCGGCGGCCGCGCGGTGCCGCTCGACGGCCAGGTCGACGTCCTCCTCCAGCAGGTCGGTGTTGAGGGCGAAGGCGGCGGCGGACCCCATCCCGGCGGCCGTGACGACCTGGGCGCGCGGGTCGACGACGTTGCCCGCCGCCCAGACCCCGGCGACGCCGGTGCGGCCGGTGCGGTCGGTGGCGACCCAGCCGTCGTCGCCCCGGGCGCAGCCCAGTCCGGTCAGCAGGTCGTCGTGCGGCACCGGGCGGGGGAAGACGAAGGCGGCGGTACGCGGGACGACCCGGCCGTCGCGGAGTTCGACACCGCGCAGCCGGTCGCCGTCGACCACGAGCCGGGTGACCTCGCCCTCCGCGAGCCGCAGGCCACGCGCCGCCAGCCGCTCCCGGTCCTGCGCGGTCAGGTCCAGGGTGTGCGGGAAGAGGACGACGTCGTCGCTCCACTGCCGCAGCAGCAGGGCCTGGTGCACCGCTCCCGGGTGGGTGCCGAGGACGGCCAGGGGCTGGTCGCGGACCTCGTGGGCGTGGCAGTAGGGGCAGTGCAGCAGGTCCCTGCCCCACCGCTCGCGCACTCCGGGGATGGCGGGCAGTTCGTCGCGCAGCCCGGTCGCGACCAGCAGGCGGCGGGCCCCGAGGACCACCCCGCCCGCCATCCGGACGAGGAAGCCGGGGTCGATCCCCTCCACCCGCCCCCGGACGAACCGGACGCCGTAGCGCTCGGCCTCGGCCCGCCCCAGGTCGAGCAGGGCCGCCGGGGGCAGCCCGTCGCGGGAGAGGAAGCCGTGCATGTGGGCGGCGGGGGCGTTGCGCGGCTCACCGGCGTCGACCACCATCACCCGGCGGCGGGCGCGGCCCAGGAGCAGGGCGGCGCTCAGGCCGGCCGCTCCGGCACCGACCACCACCACGTCGTGGGTCCCGTCCCGGTCGCCGCGCGGGGCCGTGCCGTTCGGGTCGTGCTTCGTATCGATCATGGGAACAACCTCCTGCCGCGATGGTGCGCGCCGGGTGCGGGGGCGACAACTCCTGTTGCCGTTTCCGCAACGGAGGCGGTGGAATGAGCGCATGGACGAGCAGTCGCAGATCGCCGCCGCGCTGGCCGGGGTGGGCCCCCGGCTCCGCCGGATCCGCACCGGGCGGGGGATGACCCTGGGCGCGCTGGCCGAGGCGACGGGCATCTCCAGGAGCACCCTGTCGAGGCTGGAGTCGGGCCTGCGCCGCCCCAGCCTGGAGCTGCTGCTGCCCCTCGCCCAGGCCCATCAGGTGCCGCTGGACGAGCTGGTCGGGGCGCCCGAGGTCGGCGACCCCCGGGTGCGCCCGAGGCCCCGGGTCCGCAACGGGCGGACGGTGATCCCGCTCTCGCACCGGCCCGGCGGGCTCCAGGCGTGGAAGTCGGTCATCCCCCCGGAGCAGGACCGGCCCGAACCGGTCACCCACGAGGGGTACGAGTGGCTGTACGTCCTGTCCGGGCGCCTGCGGCTGGTCCTGGCCGACCACGATCTGGTCCTGGGGCCGGGCGAGGCCGCCGAGTTCGACACCCGTCTGCCGCACTGGTTCGGCCCCGCGGACGGGTCCCCCGTGGAGATCCTCAGCCTGTTCGGCCCGCAGGGGGAACGCGTGCACGTCCGGGCCGGGCCCGGCACGCGCCGGGAGCGGCCCCCGTCCACCGGATAGGCCGGGCGGACGGGGACGCGGCGGCACGGGACGGGCCGGGACCGCGCCGGGGCGGCAGGCGGCAGGCGGCAGGCGGCAGGCGGCAGGCGGCAGGCGGCAGGCGGCAGGCGGCAGGCGGGCGACGGTGGGCGGTGGGCGGCCCGTCGGTGCGCGGTGCGCCACGGCGAGGAGGGCACCGCGAGGGGGCACCGCGGGGCCACGGGGACGCCCCCGGACGGGCCGCCGACCGCCGCCCCGGGTCGTCCCCGCGGGGGCGGCGACGGACCCTGCGGGCCCCGTGTGGCCCGCCGGCCGTCTCAGCCGTGGTCCACCATCCAGTTGCCGTCCTGCTCCGCGTCGACCCGGACCTCCAGCTCGCGCAGGCCCATCCCGGCGTCCCACAGCTCCCGGAAGCGCTTCATCCGGCCCTGCACATGGTCCTGGCGGGCGAGCAGCCGGGTGCGGACGTTCACGTCGCGCAGGTCCTGCTCGATCTCGAAGGAGACCTGCTCGTCGAAGACGATGAAGTCGTCGGTGGTGCCGCGCTGGAGGTTCGGCGGCAGCTCCGGCAGGACGGCCACCCGGATCTCGATGCGCAGCAGCTCCTGCTCCTCGCAGAGCCGCAGCAGCCGGTCGTCCAGGTCGGCGGCGCCCCCCAGCAGGAACAGGCGGCGCACCGGCACGTCCTGCTCCTCGATGGCCCGCTGCTGGGCCTGGAGGTAGCGCCCGGCGGGCTCGCTGCTCCAGAACTCCCGGTCCACGGAGGTGCTGATGGCGCTGATCGACTGCTCGGCGGCCCGGGTGAGGGTGAGCATCCAGTCGTGGTTCTCGCCCGCGCACTCGGCGCTCAGACCGGTGAGGTCGGCCATGTGGCCGAGGACCCGCTTCATCTCCAGCCGGACGAAGGAGTGGAGGATCGCGGGGCCGGGGGCCAGCACCTCCGCGAAGTTCTTGGCCAGTTCGGGCACCCCGTCGGCGCGGGCCCGGTCCAGCCGCGGATAGGGCTGGGGCGCCCGCCGCTGCTCCACCAGCGCCCGCTTGACCTCCTCGGTGTGGCGGCCCAGCGCGCCGCGCAGATGCTCCTCCTGCTGGTGCAGGGCGCCGCGGAGGTCCTCCTCCTGCCGGTGCAGGCCGTCGCGGACGGTGGCGCCCTGCCCGGCCAGGGCGTTCTCCACCCGGCGGAGGTGCTCGGCCGCCGCCCGGTCGCGGGCGCGGGCGCGCGGGTCCAGGGCCAGGAGGTACTGGGCGAGCACCGCCACGACGGCGCACAGCGCGGCGGCCCCGGCCTGTCGCGCCGTGCCGGAGTCCGGGGCGATCAGCGCCATGACGCCCCAGGCGCCGCCCCCGACGACGGGCCCGAGCGCCGCGAGCGGCCCCCAGCGGACGACGGCGGGCGCGCCCCGGGCTGCGCCCCGCCATGCCCGGAGCCGTCCGGGTCCTTCCGGTGTACGGCCTGCCTCGTCGGGCCGCGGTGACTGTGCCGTGCTCATCTCGCTGCTCCCCCCGTCGGGACGCGCTCGGATCGGGCGTGGTGCGGTGATGTGCGGGGACGGTGGTGCGGAAGGCGGTGCGGTGCGGGGTGGTGAGGATCGTGAAGTGGCGGGTCGTGCGGTGGTGGCGGTGCCGGATGGTGGGCTGGTGGACGGGTGTACGGCGTTCCCTCGTGCCGGGCCGGTGCCGCCGCGGGGGCGGCGCCGGCCCGGACCGCCGTACGGCGGTGGCGGCGCGGCGCCGGGTCAGGGTGCCGGTTCCACCTCCCGGGCCGGTTGGAGGACGGCGTACAGGGCCAGTTGGTCGCGGATGCGCTGGACGAGGGTCCGCCACTGGCGGGTGAACCCCGGCCGGGTCTCCAGGGGCTCCCACAACGGCGCCAGGTACGCCGGGACCCGGGCCCCGGGCATCCAGAGGTGCAGCAGGTGGTCGACGGCGGGGCGGACCGCGCGGACGACCGCGGGGCCGTCCTGGGCCGTCCCGGCGCCGAAGCGGACACCGTCGAGCATCCGGACCAGGGTGGTCAGCAGCCAGTCGTGCAGGGCGAGGTCGTCGCAGAGGTCCGCGAGGTCGGCGCCGGGGGTGTCCTCGGGCACCCGCAGCCGCAGGGTGCGCAGCTCGTCCTCCGCGAGGGTGAGCCGCTCCAGCGAGGGCTCCTCCCCGGGGTCGGCGGGCAGCGCCACCCAGCGCAGCCGGGTGGGGCGGGACTTCAGCGGCGGCCGGTGGTCCAGCAGCGGGTGGCGCAGCAGCCGGGTGAGCAGCCCGTCCGCGATCAGCCCCGCGTCGAGGTCGCCCCGGCGCCCGCCGCCGAGGACCCCGGCGGCGACCGCGTCGCGGGGCAGCCGGCCGAGGGGCTCGACCAGACCGGGCCGCACCAGGTACTCGCCCCAGGGGCGCCGCTGGTCGGGCCCGGAGGCGGGCAGCCGGAAGTACGCCGAGCTCTGGAGCACCCGCCCCTCGGTGAGCGAGGCCCGCGCGGCGACGGTGCCGACGGCGCGGACGCGGGCGCCGGTGGCGCTGGGCAGCGGACAGTCGACGCCGGTCAGGGTGCCGGGGGACCTGGCGTACAGGTTGGGGCGCTCGGAGAGCAGCACGCGTTCGTCGGCGCGCAGCCCGAGGAGCTGGGCGGCGGAGCGGATGTCGAGGGCCTGCCGGGCGGGCAGCAGACAGGTGCGGACCTCGCCGCAGGCGAGCACGGCGCGCGGTGTCCCCTCCCCCGGCGCCATGTCACCGGCCCGCGTAGAAGACATAGGAGATCCGGTCGGCCACCGAGTCGGGCACGGCCGCGTCCCGCTCCTCCTGCCGGGAGCGCCCGGTGGCCTGCGCCAGCGCGGTGGCGTCCACCTCGATCTGGTCGAGGACGACGCGCACCGCGTGCTCGACGGGCAGGAACCGGTTGGGCAGCACCGAGCAGGTCCGGTACGCGGAGAACGCGGCGGGCCGCTCGGTGAGCTGCACCAGGGCGGGCAGCTCGTCCCAGTCGGCGGGGAAGCCGGGGCCGGTACGGGGGCGGGGCACGAGGACCGCCTCGCCCTCGTGGCGCAGCAGTCCCAGCCGGGCGAGCTGCCAGACCGCGGCGAGGAACGGGCAGGACCAGGTGCGCCGTCCGTCGTCGTCCTCGCTCCACAGCTCGGCGTCCAGGAAGACGGAGTGGCGCCAGGCGGCCGTCTCGCGGGGCGGCTGCCAGGCGGCGGCCCGCTTCATCGCCTGCGGGGCGCGGGCGGCGGGGCCGCGCTCGCCGTTGGCCAGCCAGCCGGTCTCGGCGGCCGGGGGGCGCAGCCCGTGGCTGCCGGGCGGCGGTGACTCGACGATCCGCCCGGCCACCGCCTCCGCGACGGGCACCGTGCCGGTGACGGCGCAGCCCGACTCGCGGGCGAGGTAGTCGACGGTCAGCCCGGCGCGTTCGGCCTCCGCCAGGAGCATGGGCACCACCTCGGCGGGGGTGGCGAAGCGGGTGAAGTAGTCGTCGATGAGGAAGCAGGTGCTGATCCGGGGCCGCTTCCCGCCGGCCCGCGCGGTGGCCGCGGCCCGCGCCGCCTCGGCCCAGGGCCGCACCTGGGCGAAGTGCCGCCGCAGCCGCTCGGGCCCGGCCTCGAAGTCCTCCATGTACAGGTGGCCCAGCTCCAGCGAGAGGTGGGCCAGCGGCACCGCCTCCACCCGGGGCTCGGCCGCCGTCTCCCGGAAGCCGTCGTCCCCGTCCGCCGCCGGATGTCCGCCGTCGCTCACGGCCGCCCCCAGTGCTCGTCGTCCGTGAGCCGCCGGGCGATCTCCTCCAGCGCCTCCAGGGTCTCCTTGTTGGCGATCTGGGTGGAGAGCACGTCCTCCTCGGTGATCAGCTGCTCGCGCCACTGGAGGGTGGGCTCCAGGGGCACGATGCCGAGGACGACGCTGTCCCCCACGCGCTGCTCGGCGGCCAGCCGGCGCAGCGCGTCGTCGCAGGCCTGCATCCAGGCGGACTGGGCGGGCGAGCCCTGGGCCCAGATGGGCGACTCGGGGTCGGGGACGGCGGCCCGCACGAAGCGGATCGCGGACCGCAGCGCGTCCTCGTCGTGGCCGCGTTCGACGCCGGAGGCGAGGAGGCCGTGGGCCTCGTGGACCAGTCCGGCGGCGGCGATGACGTGCTGGCGGGTCCAGCGGTGGAAGACCAGCCAGCGGAAGGGCACGTAGCGCATCCGCGGGTGGGCGGTCGCGGCGAGGATCATGTCGACGGCGTAGCTGCGTCCGGCGCTGAGGTCGACCAGGACGATGTCGAACTCGCTGTGCAGGCGCAGCAGCAGGTCGACGCAGCGGTCCCGCACCTCCTCGCCGGTGGCGAACTCGCCGCCGCCCGCGTCGCCCGGGAACAGCACCAGACGGCCCGCCCGGTTGGGCCGGGCGCGCAGCTGGGGGTGCTCGGTCCGCCGCCAGACGTCGACGCGGACCGGTTCCGCGGCGGTGCCCTCCAGGTAGGAGTGGAGCCCCTGCTCGCCGGTGCCGCGCAGGGCGTCGGGCACGTCGAAGACGGCGGCGGCGGTGGGCGAGCCGAAGTCGAAGTCCACGTAGGCGACGTGGTCCCCGGCCAGGGCGCGCTGGTAGGCCAGGTTGGCGCTGGTGACCGAGCGGCCGGTGCCCCCCTTGTCGGAGGCGGCGAAGACGAGCATCCTCACACCTCCCGCGCCGCTGCGCCTCTGGCCTGGGCCAGGGTGTCCAGCTCCTGGAGCACGGGCAGGGCCAGGGCGAAGGCGGTGGCGGGGCGTTCGTCGACCAGTTCGCGGGCGTGTTCGAGGCGGTTCTCGATGTTGCGCAGGGCGCGGGCGCGGCTCCCGTCCCGGGTGGAGCCGGCCTCCAACTGCTCCCTGCCGAACAGGTGGGTGGCCTCGCTGAGCAGTTCCCTTGCCAGGTCGGCGAGTTCGGGGCTGCGGATGGGCTGCTGCTCGTAGAGGTTGCGGGCGGCGACCAGGCATTCGGTGATGCGCTCGGTGATGCTCCAGGACATCCGGGGGCCGACGTCACGGGCGTCGGGGTAGACGGCCCGCGCGTCGTCCCAGAGGCCGGCGCCGTCCGCTTCCTCGTCCTCGATCCGGCGGTTCCACAGGTGCTCGAAGACCTGCTCGGCCAGACGGAGCAGCCGGTCCTGGGCGGCGATGTTCCGGGACAGCTCGGCCAGTTGGATGCTGCGCTTGAGGAGCTGGGCGGAGAAGTCGGTCATCCTCCACAGCAGCAGCCCGCCGGTGCGCTCGGAGCCCGCGAGCGGCATGGTGACGCCGGGGTGGTGCAGCCGGACGGCGGGGTCGTCGCGGGTCATGCGGCTGGTGACCCGGCCGCGGTCGGCGAGCCGTTCCATGATGGCGACGGTGCGGGTGAGGTCGTCGTCGGTGGCCTTCCGGCGGACCAGGTCGTGCACGAGGATCGCGGCGACGGTGAGCGAGAAGTACTCGGACTCCAGCCGCAGTCCGGTGGTCTGCCAGGGCAGGTCCTCCAGCGGCCAGCGGGCGGCGCCGAAGCGGGCGATGGCCGACCAGTACTGCTGGCTCAGCTCCCAGCGCAGCCGCAGGGCCTCGGCGAGCTTCTGCTGGTCGGGCCCGAGGAGGCCGAGGGTCAGGGTGCGCTCGGAGAAGAGGTCCTGGATGCCGTCGAGGGCGACGACGGTGAAGTACACGTAGGGCAGCCGGTCCGCGAAGCCGTCGGGCTGGCCGGGGAAGGGCGCCTCCAGGTCGGTGACCTCCGGGGCGCCGTGCACCACGCCCCAGGCCCAGCCGCACTCGAAGAGCTGGCTCTCGTCGCGGATGCTCTCGTCGAACTGGATGCCGCGGGTCAGGCTCTCGATGATGGTGGCGCGCAGCGGGCGCAGCCGGCGGGAGAACTGCTGGAGGACCTGCCGGTCGGACTGGCTGCCCTGCCCGATGACCTGGATCAGCCGCTTGCCCTGTTCGGACTCGGCGTCGAAGACGTTGACGGTGAAGGAGCGCAGCAGGCTGATCATCGCGGCGGTCAGCCGGGTGTTGGTGGTCTCCCGCAGCTCGCCGATGGCCCGGCGCATCTCGGGCCGGGCGGTGCTGGCCTCGTAGACCTTGAGGAAGCCGAGGGTGGCGAGGCAGAGCGTGATCGACATCGAGTAGGAGTCGACCACGCCCAGCCGGCTCTGCTCGTCGGAGAGTTCGACGTCGGGTCCGCTGGGGCGGAAGTAGTGGCCGCCGGGGAAGGTGGGCCGGTTGTCGGCGTCGGTGTGGGTGCGCATGAAGTGGGCGAGCGCGGAGATGATGTTGGCGGGGATCTCCAGCCGGGTCCCGATCCGGTCCAGGGCCCGCAGGACGTCCCGTTCCGTGGTGTCCGGCTGGTCGAGCCGGAAGGCGGGCACCTCCGTGGCCGGGTAGAGCAGGCAGAGCAGCCGCTCGGCGTCCGCGACACTGCTCGTCCCGTCGGTCTCGCCCAGGATGGGCTTTCCGTCCTCGAACGAGTGCCGGGCCATGGCCCGCCAGATGTCCAGCAGATGCTGGCGCGGCTTGATCTGCATCCGCCCCCCTCAGACAGATCCCGGTGCCCCTTGTCGGTCCGTCCCCGTTCCTAGGGGGCGGCAATCCCCATATCGCGCCGTCCCAGGGCGAGGAGCATTCCCTCGTGTCCCGGGCGCACCATGTGGTGGAGATCGTGGATCTCCAGTTCCCCGGCGAAGGGTTCCAGGCTTTCCCTCACCCGCGCCTCGTTCACGCGAAAGGCCGGGAAACGGTGTTCCCCGACCCGGTATCCGACGGATTCCTTCATGAAGGCGGCGGCGAACGGCGCGCCGTCGTTGAGGCTGCTCATGAAGTTGCGCACGCCGGCCTCGAACTCCTCGGGATACTCCGACATCGACTCGGCGACGAAGAACATCGTCCCGATGTCCCAGCGGCGCCGTCCGTCGAGGTCGAAGAGGTTGGCGCGCTCCACCCGGACGATCTCGCCGAATCTCTCCCTCGGTTCGACCGCGGCGTAGGCGGGCGCCTCCGCCAGCACCTCCCAGAAGGCGTCCCACGCGGAGTCGTATCCTCCGGGGGCGAGCTGTCTTTCCAGGTAGGCGACGTTCGGCGGGGCGTATTCCAGCAGCAGGACCTTGTGGCACCAGGGGAGCATCGAGAGCGCGGGGTAGAGGTTCGCCCCGGCGCCCACGTCGACCCCGCGCACGGAATCCGGAATTCCCCCGGAGAAGCACCGGCCGAAATGGTCGCGCATCAGCCGGACGATCAGCACGTCGACATCGAGTGGCGTCCGGTAGTTGTTGTCGACGTACGTCTCCGGATCGAACTTCGACCAGGGCGCGTCGGCGTTGCGATCCATAATCACCCTGCCGTGTTTCCGCTCGATGTGTGGACGGACCGTGTGCCGCGCGCGGCCCGTGAACGCCGACCGTGGGCGGCGGCGCCTCCATTGGTCGCACGGTAGGCCACCGAGGCGGCCGCGGACAGCCGCGAACTCGCCAGTCCTCCAGTGCCGGGGGCACGTCGGGCGCATCGATGCATACGCCAACTTCCCCTTGAATGAAGGAAGTTGAGCGCTCACTGTAGCGACATCGCGTCACCTGCCGCCACCGAACCGTCCATTCTTCCGGGGGTGTGACGGCAGATCACCGACATTGACGCCGTCGCGACCGGGAGGTGGCATGACCGCCGAATCACTGGAACGTCCCCTGGGGATCCCCTCGGACCGCCGCGAGTGGCGGGACGGGCGGACACCGTCCGCGGACCGGGCGCGGCTCGTGCTGCGCACGGCTCGCGAGGAGGACCTGCCCGAACTGCTGCGGCTGGACCGGGAGGTGTTCCAGGACGTCGCCTACCCCGGCTTCCTGCTGCGCCAGATGTGGGACATGTACGCCGAGCACTTCCTCGTCCTCGACGCGGGCGAGGGGCGGCTGCGGGGCTACGTGCTGGCCGCCACCACGACGCCGGCGCTGGGCCTGGACAGCTGGGTCCTGGGCCTGTGCGTGGCCCGGGACCGCCGCCGCCGGGGGCTGGGGCGGGAGCTGATGACGGAGATCATCGCCCGGCTGCGCCGGGACGGGGTCGCGCGGGTGCGGCTGACCGTGGAGCCCGCCAACCGGGCCGCGATCCGCCTCTACCGCTCGCTGGGCTTCCGGCCCGAGGACCCGGACGCGGGGCTGCGGCCGGACTACTTCGGCCCCGGGATGCACCGGCTGGTACTGGGGCTGCCGCTCACCCCGGCCGAGGTGTGAGGCGCGCCGGGGTCGCGCCGCGCGGGGGCGGCCGACGCGTGGCCCCGGCCCCACGGACCGGACCCACGCCGGCCCCGTGGCCCGGAGCCACGCCGGTCCTGACGCCCGGGCCCGCGGGGTCCCGGCCCCGGCCCGGCCCCGGCCCCGCGGCGTCGCCGACGAACGCGGCGGCGCCGCCCCGCGTGGCTCCCGGCGGTACGACGCGGTCCGGTGCGGCCCCCGTGCGGTCCAGCGGCCCGCGTGACCCGGCGAGGCGGCCCGCCGCGAGGCCCAGCAAGAGGCGGCGCAGGCGACCGGGCGTCGTGCGGTGCCCACCCCGGTGGCCCGGTCTCCTCGGCGCGGGCGCCCCCGCCGGGCGGCGGACGGGCGGCGGTGCGGATCGCCGATCCGGAGGGCCCGGCGGTCCGGCGCGGCCCGGCGGCCGAACGAAGCGGATCCGGAGGTTCGGCGACCCCCGCCAGCTCGGCACCCCCGGCGTCGCCCCGGCGGCCCGGCGACTCCGCGGCGGCTCCGCGGCGGCCCGGCGGCCGAACGAGAGCCTCGGCGACCCCCCGGCTGCCCGGTGGCTCCGCGGCCACCCGGCGGCCGAGTGGCGCCGGACGCGCGGCGGCCCCGACCGTGCGGCGGCGCACGGATCAGCCCCACGGCCGTCCGGTGCTACGGCACCGGCCGCACCCGCCGGGGTCCGGCGGCCCGGTGGCCCCTCGGTGAGCGGGTGTCCGGCCGCCCCGTCAGGACGGGGTGCCCGCCGAGTGGAGGAGGCGGCTGACGTCGGCGGAGGGCAGGGTCAGGGCCGCGCCGACCGTGGCGAGGGCGTCGCGCTCGGCGGGGGTGTAGGGGCCGTCGGCCAGGGCGATGCGGGCGCCGGTCAGCAGGATCGACTCGCGGCCGGGCGCCGCCAGGTGCGGGGCCAGCGGGTCCAGCGCCTCGTGCAGCTCTATGGCCAGCCCGGGCACGCACGGCTCCCCGTGGATGCGCCCGGTGTCCGCCTCCACCGCCTCGACCAGGGCGCTCAGCCGCTCCTCCGTGCAGTCCTCGAAGCCCGCGGCCCGCACCGCGACGGCGGCCGTCTCCAGCGCCGTGCGCGAGGAGGTGCCGCCCGCCGTGAGCACCGCGAGCGCGACGGTGTGCACGGCGTCGCGGAGCATCGCGGAGAAGCGGGTGGTGGTCGGGTGGTCCAGGATCTCGGTGCCGTAGTGACCGCGGCACGCCGCGCACTCCACGGTGGGCGCGGACTCGCCCCGGGGCAGCACCGGCACCCCGAGCACGGTCAGCCGCCGGCGGCCGGTGAGCCGCTGGTAGTTGCGGTCGCCGCCGCAGCCGGGGCAGAAGAACTCGCCGTCACCGATGGGGGTCCAGGCGGTGCGCGTGCCCACGACGCGTGGCAGCCGGGCAGTTCGGTCGTCTCGTCCCCGTCCAGGCAGCACGTCGCACCTCCATAACCGCACGGCAGCATCGCCGCGCTGGCGTGATGTTAGCCACATCGCCGACGTGGAGTCAGTACCCAGGAGGAGACCTTTCTGTGACCTTGGCGTCACCCTGGCCGGTAAACGACGGAGCCCCGCCCGCCATTTTTCGGGCGGGCGGGGCTCCAAACCACTGATTCGGCTGGTCAGCGAGACGCGCGATTGACGGCCGAGACCACAGCCTTCATCGAGGCGCGCGTGGTGTTCGCGTCGATTCCGACGCCCCACAGAACCTTGTCGCCGACGGCGCACTCGATGTAGGAAGCGGCCTGGGCGGAGGCGCCCTCGCTCATCGTGTGCTCCTGGTAGTCCAGCAGCCGCACGTCGACGCCGACGCCCTCCAGCGCGTGGAAGAACGCCGAGATCGGCCCGTTGCCGGAGCCGACCAGGGTGGTCTCCCGCCCGTCCACGGCGGCTTCCACGGTCAGCGTGTCCACGCCGTCGCGGTCGGTCGTGGTCTGGCCCTGGGCGACCTGGATGCGGCCCCAGGGGTTGTCCGGGTTGGGCAGGTACTCGTCCTGGAAGACGTCCCAGATCGCCGCCGGGGTGATCTCCCCGCCCTCGGCGTCGGTCTTGGCCTGGATGATCCTCGAGAACTCGATCTGCATCCGGCGCGGCAGGTCCAGCTTGTGGTCGTTCTTCAGGACGTAGGCGATGCCGCCCTTGCCGGACTGCGAGTTGACCCGGATGACCGCCTCGTAGGAGCGGCCCACGTCCTTGGGGTCGATGGGCAGGTACGGCACCGCCCACTCGATGTCGTCGACGGTGACGCCGCGGGCCGCCGCGTCGGCCTCCATCGCGTCGAAGCCCTTCTTGATGGCGTCCTGGTGGGAGCCGGAGAAGGACGTGTAGACCAGGTCCCCCACGTACGGGTGGCGCGGGTGGACCTCCATCTGGTTGCAGTACTCCCAGGTGCGGCGGATCTCGTCGATGCCGGAGAAGTCGACCTGCGGGTCCACGCCCTGGGAGAACAGGTTCATGCCCAGGGTGACCAGGTCGACGTTGCCGGTCCGCTCGCCCTGCCCGAACAGGCAGCCCTCGACGCGGTCGGCGCCCGCCATCAGCGCCAGCTCGGCCGCCGCCACCGCCGTGCCGCGGTCGTTGTGCGGGTGCACGGACAGGCAGACGTACTCGCGGCGGGACAGGTGGCGGCCCATCCACTCGAAGCGGTCCGCGTGCGTGGACGGCGTCGAACGCTCCACCGTGGCGGGCAGGTTGAGGATGATCTCGCGGCCCGGGCCGGGCTGGTAGGTGTCCATCACCGCCTCGCAGACCTCCAGCGCGAAGTCCAGCTCGGTGTCGGTGAAGATCTCCGGCGAGTACTGGTAGCCGAACTCCGTCTCCGGGCCCAGCAGTTTCTCGGCGTACTCCATGACCAGCCGGGTGCCGTCGACGGCGATCTGCTTGATGTCGTCCCTGGAGCCCCGGAAGACCACCCGGCGGAACACCGGCGCGGTGGCGTTGTACAGGTGGACGGTGGCCCGGCGGGCGCCCTTCAGGGACTCCACGGTGCGCTCGATCAGGTCCTCGCGGGCCTGCGTCAGGACGGAGATGGTCACGTCCTCCGGGATGGCGTCCGGGTCCTCGATGATCGAGCGTACGAAGTCGTAGTCGGTCTGGCCGGAGGCCGGGAAGCCGACCTCGATCTCCTTGTAGCCCATCCTGACCAGCAGGTCGAACATCGCGCGCTTGCGGGCGGGCGACATCGGGTCGATCAGGGCCTGGTTGCCGTCGCGCAGGTCGGTGGAGAGCCAGCGGGGGGCGGCGGTGATCCGGCGGGAGGGCCAGGTGCGGTCGGCGATGTCGACCTGCTCGTAGCCGCGGTACTTGCCGGTGGGCATGGGGCTGGGCTGCTGGCGGTTGACCATGATGGTGTGGGCTCCTCGTGATAGCCGCGGTGTCCGCGTGTCCGGAAGGACGGCCGACGGCACCACCAAGCTCCGCGGGGAGGGAGTCGGCCTTCTACAGGCCCTCGCCGCGGCAGCTAAGGAGAAGCAGCCCGAATCGCATGATGCTCCGCACCTTAGCCGAGCCACGCCGGTCGCGCGGGTCCGTCCCAGTATGCGGGACCACACGGGTAACCCGGACAAAACGTGCTCCATACCACCATCGCGATCGCCACGGAACCCCCCGCGCACCGCAGTTCATCCATCACGGTTGCTTCTGGTGACAGGAGCGTCACGCAGTGCGATGGTTTTTCCATGACGACCTCCTCGGGCATCACCACCCACGGGCGCTTCGAGCCCGTCTTCTGCACGATCGTGCCGCCGCACGTCCTCGACCGGCTCGCCCGGCACGCGGACCCGGTCCTCGCCGGGCCCGCCCGCCGCACCCTCCAGCGCGACGCCTTCGAGCGCACCCACCGCGGTCTGACCACCGTCATCGGCGCCCCCGGCGTCGCCCCGCGGGCCGGCGCCGAGGCCGGCAAGCCCCACCGCACCATCTACGACGCGCGGCACGGGACGGACCTGCCCGGCCGCAAGGTCCGCCGCGAGGGCGACGAGCCCGGCAAGGACGCCACCGTCAACCGCGCCTACGCGGGGCTCGGCGCCACCTTCGAGCTGTTCCTCACCGCCTTCCGGCGCGACTCCATCGACGGCGCCGGGCTCCCGCTGGACGCGACGGTGCACTACGACCGGGAGTACAACAACGCCTTCTGGAACGGCGAGCAGATGGTGTTCGGCGACGGCGACGGCGAGATCTTCCTCGACTTCACCATCCCCGTCGACGTCATCGGCCACGAGTTGGCCCACGGCGTCACCCAGCACACCGCCAACCTCACCTACTACGGGCAGCCGGGCGCGCTCAACGAGTCGGTGTCCGACGTCTTCGGCTCCCTCATCAAGCAGTACACGCTGGGCCAGACCGCCGCCGAGGCCGACTGGCTGATCGGCGCCGGGCTGCTCGCCGAGCGGGTCACCGGGGTCGCGCTGCGCTCCATGAAGGCCCCCGGCACGGCGTACGACGACGACGTCCTCGGCAAGGACCCGCAGCCCGCGACGATGGACGACTACGTGCGCACCGGCCGCGACAACGGGGGCGTCCACATCAACTCCGGCATCCCCAACCACGCCTTCTACCTCCTCGCCACCGCCCTCGGCGGCAAGGCATGGGAGAAGGCCGGCCAGGTCTGGTACGACGTGCTGGCCGGCGGCGAGCTGGCCCAGGACGCCCAGTTCGCGGACTTCGCCGCGCTGACCGTGGCCGCCGCCCGCGAGCGCTTCGGCGAGGGCGACGACCTGGACGCGGTGGCCAAGGCGTGGGAGCAGGTCGGGGTGCCCACGTCGTAGCCCCGTACGGGACACTGAGCCATGCGGATTCAGGTGAGGCGCACGGGCGGTTTCGCGGGCATCGAACGCCACGCGGAGATCGACACGGCGGGGCGGCCCGACGCGGACGAGTGGCGGGCCCTGGCCGAGCGGGTGGTCGCGAGCGGCCGGGGCGCGCCGCCGCCCGGCGTGCCGGACGGTTTCGGCTACGAGATCACCGTCGACGGCAGGACGGTGTACACCGCCGACCCCCGGCTGACGGACGAGCAGCGCAGGCTGATCTCAAGGGTGTTGAAGGAGGGGGCGTAGAGGCGAAGCCCCGACGCGCGGCGGAGGGGGCGGATGCCTGAGGCACCGCGCCGGGGATGGGCCCGCCCTGCGGCGCAGGGGTGGATGCCCTGCGTGCGGCGCAGAGCGGGAGCCCGACCCACGGCACAGGGGCGGAGGGCCGGGCCATCGGCCCGGGCACACGGCTCCGGGCCGGGCCGCCGGGCCGGGGCTTCACGCGTCACGGCGGCCCGCCGGGCGCGGGCGCGGGGCGGGCGGAGGCCGTGCCACTATCCGCCAGCGGTCCGCGACCAGCGGGGACCGGGCGCCCGTAAAGGGGCCGCCGCTGACGGCGGGCCCGTGCGGCGGGGTCGGGGACGCGACGCCGCCCGGGCCATTACGGGCGGTTGCCCCGCCGCCCCCGGAGGCGCGCGCCGTCGGGGACCGGGACCCGTGGGACCGATGGGGCGCCCCGGGCCGCACCGGTGGGGCGCCCCGGGCCGGGTCGGGGCGCACGAGCGGCGGTCCCGAGTGCGGGCGGTGGACCGGCGCGCCGCACGGAGGTGTCCGCGCGCCCGCACGGGTCCGCGCACGCGCCCCCACCCTGGCGCACCGGCCCCGCACGGGGGCGCGGACCCCCGCCGCGGCCCCCTCGGGCCCCCAACGCCCCCGGGACCTCCCGCAGGCCCCGCGGCTGTCGTCGCAGACCCCGCCCGGCAGGCCCCGAGGCCGTGGCCGCGGGCTCCGCGGCCGTCCCCGTGGGACACCTCCGCGGGCTCCTCGGGATCCTTCCGCCACAGCCACGCCCGCCCCCTCCGCCGAGGACACCGCGCCGAACACCGCCGACGCGCCTCCGTCACCCCCCGCACCCGGCCCCGCGGGCCCCCACGCGGCCCCCGCCCCGCGCCGCGGACACCGCCCCCGGCCCTTCTCGGGCCCGCCCCCGTCACCCCGGATCCCTTTCCCCGCACGGCCGTTGACTTCCCTTACCGCCGGTACGGATGATCCGTGCATGGCGACCGAACCCCTGCCCCGGTTCCCGGACGGCTTCCAGTGGGGGGTGGCGACCTCGGCGCACCAGATCGAGGGCGCCGCGGACCTGCGCGCTCCCTCCGTCTGGGACGCCTTCGCGGACGAGCCCGGCCGGATCAAGGACGGCTCCACGGCGGCGGTGGCCTGCGACCACTACCACCGCTACCGCGAGGACGTGGCGCTCCTGGCGGACCTGGGCGTGGACGCCTACCGCTTCTCGGTCTCCTGGCCCCGGACGGAGTCCCCCGGCGGCGCGGACTTCTACGACCGCCTGGTCGACGAGTTGTGCGCGGCGGGGGTGCGCCCGGTGCCGACCCTCTTCCACTGGGATCTGCCGCTCGGCCTGGACTGGCTCGACCGCGACACCGCCCCGCGCTTCGCGGAGCACGCGGCGGCTGTCGCGGAGCGGCTCGGCGACCGCGTCACCCGGTGGATCACCCTCAACGAACCCGCCGAGCACACCCTGCTGGGCCACGCCCTGGGCACCCACGCCCCCGGCCGGGCCCTGCTGTTCGACGCCCTGCCCGCCGCCCACCACCAACTCCTCGCCCACGGCCTCGCGGTGCGCGCGCTGCGCGCCCACGGCGCCGCGGACATCGGCATCGCCAACTCCCACACCCCGGTCCGGCCCGCCTCCGACGACCCCGCCGACCGGGCCGCGGCCGGCTTCTACGACCTGCTGCTCAACCACCTTTTCTCCGACCCGCTGCTCACCGGCCGCTACCCCGACGGCATCGCGGAGCTGCTGCCGGGCGACGTGGCGGCCGACCTGGAGGCCATCGCCGAGCCCCTGGACTGGTACGGCGTGAACTACTACGCCCCCGCCCGGGTGGGCGCCCCGCTCGGCACTCCGAGCGGGGCGGGCGGCGTCACCCTCCCCGCCGGGCTGCCCTTCTCCCTGCGGCCCCCCGAGGGCCACCCCCTGACGGACTTCGGCTGGCCGGTCGTCCCGGAGGCCCTGACCGGGCTCCTCACCGGACTGCGCGACCGCTACGGCGACCGGCTGCCGCCCGTGGTCATCACCGAGAACGGCTGCTCCTACGAGGGCCTCGACGACCGCGACCGCGTCGCCTACCTCGACGGCCACCTCCGCGCCCTGCACACGGCGCTCACCGCCGGGGTCGACGTGCGCGGCTACTTCGTGTGGTCGCTGCTGGACAACTTCGAGTGGGCGGAGGGCTACGCACGGCGCTTCGGGCTGGTCCACGTGGACTTCGCGACGCTGGAGCGCACCCCGAAGACGTCGTACCACTGGTTCCGGGACGTCCTGCGGCGGCAGCGGGGCGCCTGAGCGGGCGCTCCGCCGGGGCCGTCCCGGGAGCCGCCGGGGAAAAGCCCTCGGCGGTGTCGGCGTGGAGTCGTACGCTGGAGTCAGCAGACCCACCCGTCACGCGGCACCCGCCGCAGAGGAGGACGAGCAGGCCTAGAGCGCCGGCCCATGACGCAGACACCCTCAGCTCACCCGCCCGCGCAGGGGCAGGCGAGAGCACAGTTCACCGTCCCCGCCCGGCACCCCATGGTGACCGTGCTCGGGTCGGGAGATTCGCTGCTGCGCGTGATCGAGAAGGCCTTCCCGGCGGCCGACATCCATGTCCGGGGCAATGAGATCAGCGCCGTCGGCGACGCGCGCGAGGTGGCCCTCGTCCAGCGCGTGTTCGACGAGATGATGCTGGTGCTGCGCACGGGGCAGCCCATGACGGAGGACGCAGTGGAACGCTCGATCGCCATGCTCAGGGCGAGCGGGAACGGGGAGGGCGAGGGGCAGGAGACCCCGGCCCAGGTGCTCACGCAGAACATCCTGTCCTCGCGGGGACGCACCATCCGTCCCAAGACGCTCAACCAGAAGCGGTACGTCGACGCCATCGACAAGCACACCATCGTCTTCGGCATCGGCCCCGCCGGCACCGGCAAGACCTATCTGGCCATGGCCAAGGCCGTGCAGGCGCTCCAGTCCAAGCAGGTCAACCGGATCATCCTGACCCGCCCGGCGGTCGAGGCCGGCGAGCGGCTCGGGTTCCTCCCGGGCACCCTGTACGAGAAGATCGACCCCTATCTGCGCCCGCTCTACGACGCGCTGCACGACATGCTCGACCCCGACTCCATCCCGCGGCTGATGGCGGCGGGCACCATCGAGGTCGCGCCCCTGGCGTACATGCGCGGCCGGACGCTGAACGACGCGTTCATCATCCTGGACGAGGCGCAGAACACCAGCCCCGAGCAGATGAAGATGTTCCTGACCCGGCTCGGCTTCGACTCGAAGATCGTGATCACCGGTGACGTGACCCAGGTCGACCTGCCCGGCGGCACCAAGTCCGGGCTGCGGCAGGTCCAGGACATCCTGGACGGCGTCGAGGACGTCCACTTCTCCCGGCTGACGTCCCACGATGTCGTCCGGCACCGGCTGGTGGGCCGTATCGTCGACGCCTACGAGAAGTACGACAGCAGGAACGGCACCGGGAACGACGCCCACCAGGGCACGCAGGACGGACCCGGCGCCAAGGCCAAGGGGAAGTAGACCAGCGCAACCATGTCGATCGACGTCAACAACGAGTCCGGAACCGAGGTCGACGAGCAGGCGATCCTCGACATCGCCCGCCACGCCCTCGCGCGGATGCGCATCCACCCGCTCTCCGAACTGTCGGTGATCGTCGTGGACGCCGACGCCATGGAGCAGCTGCACATCCAGTGGATGGACCTGCCCGGCCCGACGGATGTCATGTCCTTCCCGATGGACGAGCTGCGTCCGCCGTCGAAGGACGACGAGGAGCCGCCGCAGGGCCTGCTCGGCGACATCGTGCTCTGCCCGGAGGTCGCCGCCCGGCAGGGCGAGGAGGCGCCGACGCGGCACTCCATGGACGAGGAGCTGCAGCTCCTCACCGTCCACGGGGTGCTGCACCTGCTCGGCTACGACCATGAGGAACCGGACGAGAAGGCCGAGATGTTCGGTCTGCAGGCCGCCATCGTGGACGGCTGGCGCGCGGAGAAGGGCCTGACCGGCCCGTCCCCGGCCCCCACCGTCTCATGAGCCTCCCGCTCGTCGCCGGAGCGGTCGCCCTGGTGGTGATCGCCTGGCTCGCCGCGTGCGCGGAGGCGGGGCTCGCCAGGGTCTCCAGCTTCCGCGCGGAGGAGGCCGTCCGGTCGGGCCGGCGGGGCAGCGCCAAGCTGGCGCGGGTCGCGGCCGATCCGACCCGCTATCTGAACGTGGCCCTGCTGGTCCGCGTGGCCTGCGAGATGGCCGCCGCGGCCCTGGTCACCTACGCCTGTCTGAGGCAGTTCGACGGCACCGCGCGGGCACTGGTCGTCGCCATCGCGGTGATGGTCCTGGTCTCCTACGTCGCCGTCGGCGTCTCGCCGCGCACCATCGGCCGCCAGCACCCGCTGAACACGGCGACGGCGGCGGCGTACGTGCTGCTGCCGCTGGCCCGGGTCATGGGCCCGGTCCCCTCGCTGCTGATCCTCCTCGGCAACGCGCTCACCCCCGGCAGGGGCTTCCGCCGGGGCCCGTTCGCCTCCGAGGCGGAGCTGCGGGCCATGGTGGACCTCGCGGAGAAGGAGTCGCTGATCGAGGCCGAGGAGCGCCGCATGGTGCACTCGGTGTTCGAGCTGGGCGACACCCTGGTGCGCGAGGTGATGGTCCCGCGCACCGACCTCGTCGTCATAGAGCGCTACAAGACCATCCGCCAGGCGCTCACCCTGGCCCTGCGCTCCGGTTTCTCCCGCATCCCGGTCACCGGGGACAGCGAGGACGACATCGTGGGCATCGTGTACCTCAAGGACCTGGTCCGCCGCACCCATGTCAGCCGGGAGGCGGAGAACGCGCTGGTCTCCACCGCGATACGGCCCGCGGTCTTCGTGCCCGACACCAAGAACGCGGGCGATCTGCTGCGCGAGATGCAGAAGGCGCGCAACCACGTCGCCGTCGTCGTCGACGAGTACGGCGGCACCGCCGGGATCGTCACCATCGAGGACATCCTGGAGGAGATCGTCGGGGAGATCACCGACGAGTACGACCGCGAGCTGCCGCCGGTGGAGGAGCTGGGCGGGGGCCGCTTCCGGGTCACCGCCCGCCTCGACATCGGGGACATGGGCGAGCTGTACGGGCTGGAGGAGTTCGACGACGAGGACGTGGAGACCGTCGGCGGGCTGCTGGCCAAGGCGCTGGGCCGGGTGCCGATCGCGGGTGCCACCGCGCGGGTGGAGCTGCCCGACGGGCATGAGCTGCGGCTGACGGCGGAGGCGGCGGCGGGCCGCCGGAACAAGGTGGTGACGGTGCTGGTGGAGCCGGTGGACCCGGCGGAGCCGGCCGGACCGGAGGACCCGGAATGACCCCCGGGGAACTGCGGACCTTCTGCCTCTCCTTCAACGGATCGGCGGAGGACTTCCCCTTCGACGCGGCGACGTCGGTCTTCCGGGTGGAGGGCAGGATGTTCGCGCTGACCGCGCTGGACGCGAGCCCGCTCAAGGTCAGCCTGAAGTGCGACCCGGACGAGGCGGTGCGGCTGCGCGGGGAGCACCCGGAGCTGATCGTGCCGGGCTGGCATCTGAACAAGCGGCACTGGAACACGGTGACGGCGGACGCGGACCTGCCGGACCGCGTGGTGCGGGAGCTGACCGAGGACTCCTACGACCTGGTGGTGGCGGGCCTCCCCCGGGCGGCCCGGCTGCGCCTCGACCGCCCCTGACGACCGGGGGCCGGGCTGCGGGCGAGGGGCGGCCGATGGCGGCTCCCGCGGCCCGCCGGAACGGCCGGTCACCGCGCGAACGCGCCGCCCGCCGAACGCCAGGCCGGCCACCCGGCCACCCGGCCACCCGGCCACCCGGCCACCCGACGGTACGACCGCCGTACCGGGCCCGTCGTTCGACGGGAGGGCTACGGCGCTGGGGGCGTTCGCCCGACAGGACGTCCGCGGCGCTGGGGCCGGTCGCCCCACGAGGCGGCGGCGGGCACGAGGGGCGTCGCTCAACAGGACGGCTGCGGCACCGGGAGTCCCTGGTCCCTCGGACAGGGCGGCCGTATACCGGGCGGGCAGGACGGCTCCGTATGCTCGACCCATGACCGAAACCCCCGACCTCGACCCCGAGGACCGCAAGATCGTCACCCTGGCCCGCTCGGCCCGGGCCCGCAACGGCGTGCCGGAGGGCGCGGCCGTACGCGACGAGACCGGCCGCACGTACGTCGCCGGGACGGTCGCCCTGGACTCCCTGCGGCTGAGCGCGCTGCGCACGGCGGTGGCGATGGCGGTGGCCTCCGGAGCGACGTCCCTGGAGGCGGCGGCCGTGGTGACCGCCGCGGAGTCGGCCTCCGCCGAGGACCTGGCCGCGGTCCGCGACCTGGGCGGCACGGGCACCCCGGTCCTGCTGGCCGCCCCGGACGGAACCGTCCGCGAGACCATCCCGGCCCCCTGACAGGACCCGGCCGTCCGGCCCCGGGCTCGGGGATACCTCCGTCCCGGGGCTCCGCCCCCTCTGCGGGCCGAGCCCGAGGAGCACCTCACGGGCCGGGCGGCCGGGCTCGGGACACCCCGAAGTCCGAACCGCGGAGTCCCGGATCACCGAGACCCCGCCCGCCGTGAGGGAGCGCCGCGGACGTCTCACTCGTCACTGACTCGTGCCGCTGATTCGCGCAGCATGTGGGCTTTCCAGCGCCGAGTGCTGTTCCCTTCCTCGCTGCCGTGGCCGGTGGGGGAGGGACGGAAGCCGGGAGGCGGGCACGGGACAATGGGGATCATGGATTACGGCGTGTGTGAACCAGTGCGGCTCGGACAGGTCCGGCTGCCGGATGGTCGACTCCTGGGCTGGGCGGAATGGGGACCAGCCGACGGCACCCCCGTGCTGCTGTGCCCGGGGGCGGCCACCAGCAGATGGCTCGGTCTGGGCGGCGGCGTCGTCGACGCAGCAGGTGTCCGGCTCATCAGCGTGGACCGGCCCGGCCTCGGCGCCTCCGACCCGGCCTCCGGCCGGACCCTGACCAGCTGGGCCGCCGACATCCGGCACCTCATCCAAGAGCGGGCGCTGCGGGCGCCGTCGGCGGTGGGGTTCTCGCAGGGGGCACCGTTCGCCCTCGCCCTGGCGGCAAACGGTCTGGTGAACGCGGTGGCGGTGGTGTCCGGCAGCGACGAACTCGCCCATCCTCGCTTCGCCCACTCGCTGAACCCGCAGGTGAGGGACATGGTGGACGCCGTCGCGGCCGACCCCGGCGCCGCTGAGGCCTCCTTCGCCGGTTTCGGCAGCGCCGACGCGCTGTGGGACCTGATCATCACGACGAGCCCCGAGGCAGATCGCACGGTCTACACCGACCCGGTCTTCCAGCACGCCTTCCGGCACGCGATGGACGAGGCCTTCCGCCAGGGGCCAGCAGGCTATGCCCGCGACACCGTCCTGGCGATGGGCCGCTGGCCATTCGACCCCGCCGACATCGCCGTCCCGGTCGACCTCTGGTACGGACAGCAGGACACCAGCCCGGTCCACTCCCCGGACCTGGGCGAAACGCTCGCCCAGATGATCCCGACGGCGACCCGGCACCTGCTCCCCGCCGCCGCGGGATCCCTGCTCTGGACACACGCCGAGGCCGTCCTGCGCACCTTGCTGGCCCACGCCCGGTGACGACGGTGGAATCGAGCACGCTTGGCGAAGACCTGCGGAGTCACCGAACAGGTCCTGCTGGACGCACCCGAATCAGATCGCTGAGGGCGCCCTCCGCACAGATGACGCCCCGGCGGGTCGGCGGTCCGGGCGATCGACGCCGAGTCCTGCCGGAGCAACCGCGGAGCGGGAGGCGGGAGCGCGACCGGACCGGTCCCGCTCCCGCTGGGCGGGGGACGGCCCCGGCGGTCGTCCCCGGGCGGCGTCGGCGGCTCCCGAGCCGTCCCGGCGGTGGGTCGGCGTGGGACGGGGCGTCCGGGCGGCCGCGCGCGTCCCCCGGGCACCCGACCCGGCCCGGTCCGCGCGGGTGGGCCGGGGCCGGTGGGGGTCCCGGCCGGCGCCGTGGGCCGGTGGTGCGGGCGGGGCCCGGGTATCAGGGACAATGGACGCCATGAGCGTGCGCACCCAGTCATCCGAAGAACCGGCCGAGAGCGTCCACAGGGCCGGCTTCGCCTGCTTCGTGGGCCGCCCCAACGCGGGCAAGTCCACCCTCACGAACGCTCTGGTCGGGCAGAAGGTGGCGATCACCTCCAACCGCCCGCAGACGACCCGGCACACCGTCCGCGGGATCGTGCACCGCGCGGACGCGCAGCTGATCCTCGTGGACACCCCCGGGCTGCACAAGCCGCGCACCCTGCTGGGCGAGCGGCTCAACGACGTGGTGCGCGCCACCTGGGCCGAGGTCGACGTCATCGGCTTCTGCCTGCCGGCCAACGAGAAGCTCGGCCCCGGTGACCGCTTCATCGCCAAGGAGCTGGCGGGGATCCGGAAGACCCCCAAGGTCGCGATCATCACCAAGACGGACCTGGTCGACAGCAAGACCCTCGCCGAGCAGCTCATCGCCGTGGACCGGCTGGGCGAGGAGCTGGGCATCACCTGGGCGGAGATCGTCCCGGTGTCCGCCACCGCCAACAAACAGGTGGACCTCCTCGCCGAGCTGCTGGTCCCGCTGCTGCCCGAGGGTCCCGCGCTCTACCCGGAGGGCGACCTCACCGACGAGCCCGAGCAGGTCATGGTCGCCGAGCTGATCCGCGAGGCCGCGCTGGAGGGCGTGCGCGACGAGCTGCCGCACTCCATCGCCGTCGTCGTCGAGGAGATGCTGCCGCGCGAGGACCGCCCCGCCGACAAGCCGCTGCTGGACATCCACGCCAACGTCTTCATCGAGCGGCCCAGCCAGAAGGGCATCATCATCGGCCCCAAGGGCAAGCGCCTCAAGGACGTGGGCATCAAGTCCCGCAAGCAGATCGAGGCCCTGCTCGGCACCCCGGTCTTCCTCGACCTCCATGTGAAGGTCGCCAAGGACTGGCAGCGCGACCCCAAGCAGCTCCGTCGCCTGGGCTTCTGAGCCGACCGGGCCCCGCGCAGGAAGGGCCGGGCCCGCCGGAGGAACCGGGCCCGCCGGAGGAACCGGGTCCGCCGGAGGAACCGGGTCCACGAGGAGGGCAAGGGCTCCGCGAGGTCGCGGGGCTCCGACGGAGGGCTCGCGGCTCCGGCCGGAAGCGCCCGGAACCTCCGGCGGATGCCCGGGACTCCCTCCCCGGGAGCGACACCGGGGCGCCAGCACGCGAAGACGCCACGGCACACCCGGGGCCACCCCCTGGGGCCCCGTCACCCCACCGGCCCGGACGCCCCGTTCCGGGCCCGCGGCGCCCCCGCAGCCCGGCGGGACCCCGCCCCGGGCCCGCCCCTCCGGTCAGACCGGAGGGCGGTAGCCGATGGTGGGCACCGCACGGCGGCGGGGCCAGGGGGCGACCGGGTCGCCGGGGAGCAGGCCGGCCAGGAAGGCGTAGCGGCGCAGGGCGGCCGGGTCCTGCTCCTGGACCGAGCGGACCTCGTGCCACCAGGTGGCGATCTCGGGCCAGCCCGGCGCCGACAGCGACCCCCCGAACTCCTGGACGGAGAGCGCCGCGGTCAGCCCCGCGAAGGAGAGCCGGTCGGCCAGGGGCCAGCCGGCCAGGGTGCCGGCGACGAACCCGGCGACGAAGACGTCCCCCGCGCCGGTCGGGTCCAGCGCCTCCACGGCGATGGCCGGGACCTCGGCGGTCTCCCCGGTGCGCCGGTCCACCGCGTACGCGCCCTCCGCCCCCAGGGTGACGACCGCGACCGGGACGTGCGCGGTCAGCGCGTGCGCCGCGGCGCGCGGGCAGTCGGTGCGGGTGTAGCGCATGGCCTCGGCCGCGTTCGGCAGGAACGCCTCGCAGTGCGCCAGGTCGGCCAGCCCGGCCAGGTCCCAGGCGCCGGTGTCGTCCCAGCCGACGTCGGCGAAGACCCGGGTGCCGCGCCCGGCGGCCTCCGCGATCCACGGGTCCCGGACGCCCGGCGCGAGGGAGGCGACGGCGGCCCGCGCGCGGGGCGGGCAGTCCGGCACCGGCTCCCCCGGCGGCGGCTCGTGGCCGTGCGAGACCATGGTGCGCTCCCCCTCGTACGCCATGGAGACCGTGACCGGCGAGTGCCAGCCGGGTACGGTGCGCGAGGGGGTCAGATCGATGCCCTCGCCCCGGGAGAGCGCGTCCCAGCAGTAGTCGCCGTAGTGGTCGTCGCCGAAGGCCGCCGCCAGTGAGGTGCGCAGGCCGAGGCGGGCCAGCGCGGTCGCCATGTTGGCCACGCCGCCGGGGCTGGAGCCCATGCCCCGCGCCCAGGACTCGGTACCGCGCACCGGGGCCGAGTCGAGCCCGGTGAAGATGATGTCGAGGAAGACCGTGCCGGTGAGGTAGACGTCCCAGGGCGGGTCGTGCGGCGTGCGCACCGCGGCCAGCGGGTCGACCTGGGTGTGGCGGTGGCCCCCCGGCGGATGGCGGTGGGTCCGCTCATCGGCGGGGACGGTGGGCACGACGGGGAGGGCGGCGCTCCCGTCGGACGCTGCGGACACGGTGGACGCGGTCACGATGGCGCTCCTGAGCGTGGTGCGGATCAGCACAGTGTGCACCATCGCCGGCCGCCGCCGGAGGGCTCACGGCCCGGTGGGAGGGGGTCCCGGGGCCCCTTTCCATGATCGGGTGGCCCACCCTGCTACCCAGCATCCGGCACGTCAAACCGCGATGTGACCTAGATCACATCATCTCATCTGTTTCGCACCGGCCCCCGCTTGATACAAATTGCGCGCGCGTTCCTGTCCACGTCCCTGTCCACGTCGACGGTCGGCGCCCACTCCCCTCCCTTCCGCACGCCCTGGAACGCCCGTGTTCGCCCCCCGCACCACCGCACCCCGGCCCCTCGTGGCCCTCTTCACCGCCGGGTACATGCCGCCCTACCTGCTGCCGACCACCGTCGGCAGGCTGGACACCGGCCTCCCCCTCTCCGCCACCCAGGCGGGCGCCGTCGGCAGCGCGCTGCTGCTCAGTTCGGCGTCGGCGGGCTTCCTGCTCGCCTCCCGGGTGCAGCGCACCGGCCCGCGCGCCCTGTCCCGCCTCGGACTGCTGCTGGCCGTCCTCGGCTACGGCGGGGCCGCGCTGACCACCGCCGTGCCCGCCGTCGTCGCCGGACTCGTCGTGGGCGGCTTCGGCTCCGGTACGGCCACCACGGTCGCCGCCACCCGGATCGCCGCCGAGCGCGATCCGCACCGGGCCTCCACGCTGGGACTGCTGAGCGTCTCCGCGCTGGCCGGGGCCGTCTATCTGACGGTGCCGCACCTCGGCCGGTCGCACGGGCTGCCCCTGGCCGCCATCGCGCTCACCGCGCTGGCCGTGTGGCCGCTGACCGGCCGGCTGCCCGGCGCCGCCGCCGGCGGACCCGACGCGCCGGGCACCGATCCGGCCGCCGCCGCCCCGCTCCCCCACCGCCGTTCGGGCGCGGTGCTCGCCGTCACCGTGCTGTTCTGGGCCCTGGCGCAGAACTCCCTGTGGGGCGTCAGCGGACGGATCGGACTGAGCCAGGCCGGACTGAGCGAGGCGGCCCTCGGCGCGGTGCTCGCCGCCGCCCTGGGCGCGGGTCTGATCGGTGTGCTGGCGGCGGGCGCGATCGGGCCCCGGCTGGGCCGTGCCGTACCGATAGGCGGCGGGACGGTGCTGATCGCGGGCTGCATCGCGCTGAGCGCGGCGGCGACCACGCCCACCGTCTTCGCCACCGGCGAGATCGCCTGGAACACCCTCTACCCGGTGGTCCTGTCGTACCTGATCGGCCTGGCCGCCTCGCTGGACCCGCGCGGGCGCTGGGCGGCGCTGGTCGGCTCGGCCTCCGCGCTGGGCACCGCCGCCGGTCCGCTGACCGGCAGCGTGCTCTCGGCGCAGGCCGGCTACGCGGGCATGGGCCTGGTCCTGGCCGCGGGCCTGCTGCTGGTCGCCGCGCCGATGACCGCCGTCGCCCTGCACACCGGCGGCCGGCCGCTGCTGCCGGGCGCGGTCCGCCGCCGCGGCGGCACCCCGGCCGCCCTGGTCGCCGCCACCACCGGCACGTCCGGCGGTGCGGTGCCCGAGGTCGGGGCGGTGGAGCAGCCGGTGGTGGAGATCGCCGTGGAGGCGCCCGCCGCACCGGTCCAGCAGGCCTACGGCACGGCCGGACCCTGGCAGTCCGGCACCGCGCCGGGCCCCGGCCCCGGCATCTGACCCGGCGCCCCGGACCGTACGGCTACGGGCTACGGGCTACGGGCTACGGGCTACGGGCTACGGGCTACGGGAAGTCGTACGCCTCCACCTCGGCGAGGTAGCGCGCCCTCAGCTCCTCCTCGTCGTCCAGGAAGGCGGCGAGGAAGGAGTTGCGGGCCAGCTCCCGCAGCCGCTCCGGGCCGAGCCCCAGCACGGCGCCGACCGCGTCGAAGTTGTCGCCGGCGTAGCCGCCGAAGTAGGCCGGGTCGTCGGAGTTGACCGTGCACATCAGCCCGGCGTCGAGCAGGGCCGGGAGCGGGTGGTCGGCGAGGGTGTCGACGGTGCGCAGCCGGACGTTGGACAGCGGGCACAGGGTCAGCGGCACCCGCTCCCGCACCAGCCGCTCGACCAGCGCCGGGTCCTCGGCGCAGCGCAGCCCGTGGTCGATCCGCTCGACGCCGAGCACGTCGAGGGCCTCGGTGATGTACTCCGGCGGGCCCTCCTCGCCCGCGTGCGCGACCCGGCGCAGTCCGAGCTCCGCGGCGGCCCGGTAGACCTCGCGGAACTTGGCGGGCGGGTGCCCGACCTCGGCGGAGTCCAGGCCGACACCGGTGATCCGGCCGAGGTGGGGCCGGGCGGCGTCGAGGATCGCGAGGGCCGACTCGGCGGACTCGTCGCGCAGGAAGCACATGATCAGGCGGGTGGAGACGCCGTGCGTCGAGCGGCTGCGGCCGAGCGCCCGCCAGAGGCCCTCCACCACGGTGTCCATGGTCACGCCCCGGGCCAGGTGGGCCTGCGGGTCGAAGAAGATCTCCGCGTGCCGCACGCCCTGGGCGGCGGCGCGGGCGAGGTAGGCGTCGGCGAGGTCCTCGAAGTCCCGCTCGGTGCGCAGGACGGTCATCAGCTCGTAGTACAGGTTCAGGAAGGACTGGAGGTCCTCGAAGCGATACGCCTCGCGCAGGGCCCCGGTGTCCGGGTAGCGCAGGGACACGCCGTTGCGCGCGGCCAGTTCGAAGGCCAGCTCGGGTTCCAGTGTGCCTTCGACATGAAGGTGCAGTTCGGCTTTGGGCAGGGGCATCAAAGCATCGTACGGCCGGTTCACCGACGTTTCGGAACCGGGATGCTCTGCAGGTCGCGGGCCACGGTCAGCTCGCCCTCGAACCCGGCCGCCCTGGCCCGCAGTTCGAACTCGGCCGGGTCGGGATAGCGCTGGCTGAAGTGGGTCAGGACGAGGTGCCGCACGCCCGCGTCCCGGGCGGCGCGGGCCGCCTGCCCGGCGGTGAG
This sequence comes from Streptomyces sp. NPDC107521, assembly GCF_055598485.1. Lineage (NCBI taxonomy): Bacteria > Bacillati > Actinomycetota > Actinomycetes > Kitasatosporales > Streptomycetaceae > Streptomyces > Streptomyces sp. NPDC107521. The sequence goes on along the minus strand of NZ_JBVKAT010000001.1, from coordinate 58,889 downwards.
GTGGCCGTGCTCCTCGGCGAGCGCCGCGTCCTCGTCGAGGAAGGTCGACTCGATGGCGAGCAGGTCGCAGCCCTCGGCGAGGGCGTGGACGCCCTCGCACAGCCGGGTGTCCATGACGAACGCGAACCGCTGGCCCCGCCGCACCTCGCTGACCTCGTCGAGCGCGACGCCGTTCAGCGAGCCCTCCCGCCGCAGGCGGCCCACGTCGGGGCCGGCGATGCCGTGGGCGGCCAGCCGCTCGGGCAGCATGCGGCGGCCGTCGGGCTCGGTCAGCCGGTAGCCGTAGGACTCGACGGGGTGCGAGAGCCGCCGCGCCTCCAGGGTGTAGGCGGGGGTGACGGCGAGCGGGCCGTCCCCGTCGACGGGGGCCTCGGTGACCCCGACGGTCTCCCGGTAGGCGGTGGCGTACCGCAGCCGCTCGAAGAAGCGCTGTCCGGAGCGCGGGTAGTGGGCGGTGACCCGGTGCGGGACCCGGTCCAGGTTGATCCGCTGGATCACCCCGGCGAGGCCGAGGCTGTGGTCGCCGTGGAAGTGGGTGACGCAGATCCGGTTCAGGTCGTGCGCGGCGACCCCGGCGCGCAGCATCTGGCGCTGCGTCCCCTCGCCGGGGTCGAACAGGATGCCCTCGCCGTCCCAGCGGAGCAGATAGCCGTTGTGGTTGCGGTGCCGGGTCGGGACCTGGCTGGCGGTGCCGAGGACGACGAGTTCGCGGACGGACACGGGGCGCCGGTTATCCGGGGGGCCATTCGAGGCCGCGCCCGCCGAGCACGTGGGCGTGGGCGTGCCACACGGTCTGGCCGGCCCCGGCGCCGGTGTTGAAGATGGTGCGGTAGCTGTCGAGCCGCTCCTGCTCGGCGACGGCCCGGGTCTCGCGCAGCACCTCGGCGGCGGTCTCGGGGGCCCCGGCGGCGAGGGCGGCGGCGTCCTGGTAGTGGACCTTGGGGATCACCAGGACGTGGGTGGGCGCCTGCGGGTTTATGTCGCGGAACGCGACGGTGGTCTCCGTCTCGCGGACGATCGTCGCGGGGATCTGCCCTTCGACGATCTTGCAGAACAGGCAGTCCTCATGCGGCTCCCCTGCCATCTGGCGCTCCTTATGTGGTGATCTTCTGGGGGCATGGTAGCGAGCGGCGGCCACGGGGTGCCGGGCGCCGTCACTACCGCCGGGGCCGGGAGGCTACGGCGCCGCGGGGGGGGTACGGCAAGGGCGCCCCGGGCCGCGCACCCGCCCGCAGGGGGCCGCGCGTCCCGGGGCGCCCCCGTCAGGGCAGCTCGGGCGGGGTCTTCGCCGGGTTCTCCGCCAGGGCGGCCAGCGCGATGCGGACGGCCTCGTCGAGCTGGGCGTCGCGGCCCGCGACGTGGTCCTGCGGGCGCTGCGGGACCTCGACGTCGGGGTCGACGCCGTGGTTCTCCACGCCCCAGCCGTAACCCTCCAGCCAGAAGGCGTACTTGGGCTGGGTGATCAGGGTGCCGTCGACCAGGGTGTAGCGGCTGTCGATGCCGACGACGCCGCCCCAGGTGCGGGTGCCGACGACGGGGCCGATGCCGAGCGCCTTGATGGCGGCGTTGACGATGTCGCCGTCCGAGCCGGAGAACTCGTTGGCGACGGCGACGACCGGCCCCCGGGGCGCGTCCAGGGGGTAGCTCTGCGGGCGCATGCCGCGCGGCAGGTCCCAGCCGACGATGCGCCGGGCCAGCTTCTCCACGACGAGCTGGGAGGTGTGGCCGCCGCGGTTCTCGCGCACGTCGACGACCAGGCCCTCGCGGGCGACCTCGACGCGCAGGTCCCGGTGGAGCTGGGCCCAGCCGGAGCCGACCATGTCGGGCACGTGGAGGTAGCCGAGCCGCCCGCCGGACAGCTCGTGGACGTGGGCGCGGCGGCCGGCGACCCAGTCGTGGTAGCGCAGCGGCTCCTCGTCCGCGAGGGGGACGACGACCGCGTGCCGCGCCTCGCCGCCGCCGGCCGGCAGGACGGTCAGCTCGACGGGCTTGCCCGCGGTGCCGATGAGCAGCGGGCCGGGTCCGGTGACCGGGTCGACGGGCTGTCCGGCGACGGCCACGACCGCGTCCCCGGCGCGGATCGCGACGCCGGGCGCGGCGAGCGGGGAGCGGGCCTCCGGGTCGGAGGTCTCGGAGGGCAGCACCCGGTCGACGCGCCAGAGGCCGTCCTCGTGGCGGGAGAGGTCGGCGCCGAGCAGGCCCTGCCGGGTGCCGCCGCCGTGGCCACCGCGCGGGATGACGTAGGCGTGGGAGGTGCCCAGTTCGCCCTGGACCTCCCAGAGCAGGTCGACGAGGTCGTCATGGGTGGCGACGCGGTCCAGGACGGGCCGGTAGCGGTCGAGCACGCCCTCCCAGTCGACCCCGTTCAGGCCGGGGTGCCAGAAGTTGTCCCGCATGACACGGCCGGTCTCCTCGTACATCTGGCGCCACTCGGCGGCCGGGTCGACGATCTGGCGGACCCGGCCGAGGTCGACGGTGATGTTGGTGTCGCTGTCCTCGTCGCCGGAGGCCCGGCGGTCGCTGGGGACGACCTTGAGGCGGCCCTCGGTCCAGAGCAGCAGGCGCTTGCCGTCGCCGCTGACCTCGAAGCCGTCGGCGTCGCCGGCCAGGTGCTCGACGCGGAGCTGGGTGAGGTCGTAGCGCTCCAGGTCGTTGCCCGGGTCGGAGGCGTCCGGGGTGGCGCGGGAGGCGCCGAGGACGCCGGTGACCGGGTGCCGCAGCCAGAGGACGCCGTCCTTGGCGGCGCGCAGCCGGGAGTAGCGGCCGGCCTCGACCGGGAAGGGCACGATGCGGTCGGCGAGGCCCTCGATGTCGATGCGGGTGGTGGGGGTGCCCTCGCTGTCGGGGGTCTCCTCGCGGTCCGGCGTCTCGAAGGGCCGGCCGTGGCGCTGCGGTCCGAAGGGCGAGGGGGTGGTCGCGGCGAGGGTGATCAGGTGGGGGCGGGCGCCCTCGACGAAGGCCAGGTCGAAGGCGTGCTCGTCGTAGACCGGGTCGAAGGAGCGGGTGGAGAGGAAGGCGAGGTGCTTGCCGTCCAGGGTGAAGGCGGGCGCGTGGTCCCGGAAGCGCAGCGGGGTGGCCTCGCTGACCGACAGGTCGGTGGTGTTGGCCAGCTTGAGCTGGCGCAGCGGGTCGGGGCCGGGGTGGGACCAGGCGAGCCAGGAGGAGTCGGGCGAGAAGACCAGGCCGGTGGCGTCGCCGTTCTCGCTCCGGTCGACCTCGCGGACCTCGCCGGACTCGCGCTCGACGAGCAGCACCCGGCCGTCGTGCGAGGCGACGGCGGCGCGGCTGCCGTCGGGTGCCACGGCGAGGGCGAGGACCCGGCCGAGCCGTCCGGCGGCGAGGCGGCGCGGGGTGGCGCCGGGGGCGAGACCGGTGGCGGGGGCGAACTCCAGGGCGTCGTCGCCCTCGGCGTCCGTCACCCACACCACCCATTCCTCGCCGTCGGCGCGGAAGGCGCGCGGCAGCCGGGTGCGCACCCCGGGGGTGGCGGCGAGGGCGCGGGCGGGGCCGGAGCGGTGGGTGACCCAGTGGACTCCGCCGCGCACCGAGACGGCGCTGCCGCGGCCGGTGTGGTCGGGGGAGGCGGCGCCGAGCCAGCGGGCGGCGTTGACCGGGTAGGGCTGGAGGTCGGTGCGGGAGCCGCCGGGGCGGATGTCGAGCCGGCGCGGCTCGGCGCCGTCCAGGTCGTCCAGCGTCCACAGCTCGCCGGCGCTGGAGTAGACGACGCGGGTTCCGTCGGTGGCGGCGTGCCGGGCGTAGAAGCCGCCGAGGGGGGTGTGGCGGCGCAGGTCGGTGCCGTCGGCGAGGGAGGAGTAGACGGCGCCGGTGCCCTCGTGGTCGCTGAGGAAGCCGAGGCGGTCCCCGGCCCAGAAGGGGTACTCGATCTGGCCGTCGAGGTCCTCGTGCAGCCGGACGAACTCGCCGTCGCCCTGGGCGTCGATCCAGAGCTTGCCGGCCGTGCCGCCCCGGTAGCGCTTCCACCAGGCGGCGTCACGGCTCGCCGCGGACAGCAGCACGGTGCGCGGCCCGAGGGCGACCTCCCCGACGTGGCCGTAGGGGAGGGTCTCGGCGGGGCCGCCGTCGAGGGGCACGGCGCGGGCCCAGGTGCGGCGGACGCTGGCCTCGCCGTGGGCACCGAGGGCGAGGACCCGGCCGTCCCGGGTCCAGCCGCGCACCTGGGTGCGCGCACCGCCCCAGTGGGTGAGCCGGCGGGCGGGGCCGCCGTCCACGGGGGCGACGTGCACCTCGGGGGCGCCGTCGCGGGTGGAGGTCCAGGCGACCGTGGTGCCGTCGGGCGAGATCCGCGGATGGCTGACCGGTACGTTGTCGGCGCTGACGCGCCAGGCGCGGCCACCGTCGAGCGGGGCGAGCCACACGTCGTCCTCGGCGGTGAAGGCGACCAACTCACCGTGCGGATGCGGGAACCGGAGATAGGCAGGCGCTGCGGGCTGTGTCACCCCCTCAGCCTATGCAGCCCCGGCGGCCGACCGACAGGGGTTCGGATCACTTCACCACGTCGAGGGCGGGACGGGGCCCCTGACCGGGGGGGGTGGGACGGGTACGGGACACCGGTCGGCCCTTGACGTCCCGGCCGGCCGGGACACCGGGCTCCGGCCCGGCGGACACCGCGCACGGCACGCGCGGCACCATGGACCTCCGGCGCGCCCCGGCGCCGCCCGGCCCTTGACGTCCCGGCCGGCCGGGACGCCGGTCGGGGCGGAGTGCGCACCGGCGGCCGGGGCGGGGGCGCACGCCGTCGGGCGGCCGGGCGCCGGACACGGCGCGGGAGCGAGACGGCGGCCGGTCACGGCCACTGGGACGGGGCACCACCGGGAGGGCGGCACCGCGCGACCGGCGGCGCCCGACCGACGTGCTCGGCCCGGCGGACGCCCGCGCAGGGCACGCGCGGCACCGTGGGCCTCCGGCGCGCCCCGGCGCCGCCCGGCCCGCCCCGGAGGGGCCGGACCGGCGGCCGTCGCGGATCAGGACCAGCGGCCCGTGCGGGTCAGCAGAAGGGCCGCCGCCGCCGTGCCGGCGGTGGAGGTGCGCAGGACGCTGCGGCCCAGCCGGTACGGGCGGGCGCCCGCCTCCGCGAAGAGCGCCAGTTCCTCCGGGGAGACCCCGCCCTCGGGCCCGACGACGAGCACCAGGTGACCGGTGGCGGGCAGCGCGGCACCGGCCAGCGGTTCGTCGCCGCTCTCGTGGAGCACCGCGGCGAAGTCGGCGGTGGCCAGCAGCGCGGCGACCTGCTTGCCGGTCATCGCGTCCGCGACCTCGGGGAAGCGGGTGCGCCGGGACTGCTTCCCGGCCTCGCGGGCCGTCGCCCGCCACTTGCCGAGCGCCTTCGCCCCGCGCTCGCCGCGCCACTGCGTGACGCAGCGGGACGCCGCCCAGGGCACGATCGCGTCGACGCCGACCTCGGTCATCGTCTCCACCGCCAACTCCCCGCGGTCGCCCTTGGGCAGGGCCTGGACGACGGTGACGCGGGGCTCCTCGGGGGCGTCCTCGCGGACCGTCCCCAGGCCGGTGACGACCAGGCGGTCCTTCCCCTCGGCGGCCCGGACCAGGCCCTCGGCCCAGCGTCCGTGCCCGTCGGTGAGGACGAGCGCCTCGCCGGGCCGCAGCCGCTTCACGGAGACCGCGTGCCGCCCCTCGGGGCCGTCGAGGACGTACTCCCCGCCGGGGACGTCCTCGGGCCGCAGGGAGCCGACCACGAACACGGGCGCCGTCATCAGCCCGCCCCTCCCCCGGTGTAGTGCGCCAACTCGGCCCCGGCGGTGGCCAGTTCGTCGGCCAGCAGCTCGACCAGCCGCCCGGCGGGCAGCTCCCGGGCCAGCCGGTGGCCCTGACCCGCCCACAGCGCCATGCCCTGCGCGTCGCCCGCCCTGGCCGCCGCCCCGCGCAGCGGCGCGGTGAGGTGGTGGACGTCCGGGTAGGCGGCGGGGACGTACGGCCCGTGCTCCCGCACGAAGCGGTTGACGAGGGCGCGGGCCGGGCGGCCGGAGAAGGCGCGGGTGAGTTCGGTGCGGACGTACAGCGGGTCGGTGAGGGCCCGCTTGTGCAGGGCGTGGGCGCCGGACTCGGAGGCGGCGACGAAGGCGGTGCCGAGCTGGGCCGCGTCGGCGCCGGCGGCGAGCACGGCGGCGATCTGGCCGCCGCGCATGATGCCGCCCGCGGCGACGATCGGCAGGTCCACGGCCTCGCGGACCTGGGCGATCAGCGCCAGCAGCCCGATCCCGGCCGCGTCGGTCTCCGGGTCGTCCCGGTGCCGCCCCTGGTGGCCGCCGGCCTCCACACCCTGGGCGATCACCGCGTCGGCGCCGGACCGCTCGACGGCCCTGGCCTCCTCCGCGGTGGTCGCCGTGGCCAGGACGAAGCTGCCGGCCCGGTGCAGGGACTCGACGGTCTCGGGCCCGGGGACGCCGAAGTGGAACGAGACCACCGGCACCGGGTTGTCCAGCAGCACCGCGAGCTTGGCGTCGTAGCCGTCGTCGCGTCCGCTGTCGGGGTCGCCCAGCTCGGTCTCGTACCAGGCGGCCTCCCCGGCCAGCTGGTGGGCGTAGACGCCGACGGCGGCGGGGTCGGCGGTCTCCGGCTGCGGCATGAACAGGTTGACCCCGAAGGGGTGGCCCGTCAGTCCCCGGAGCTGCTTGATCTCCTGGTACATCCCGTCCGCGGTCTTGTACCCGGCGGCCAGGAACCCGAGCCCGCCCGCCTCGGAGACCGCGGCGGCGAGCCGCGGCACGGCGACGCCGCCGGCCATGGGCGCCTGCACGATCGGGTAGGGGAAGAGATCGGTCAGTGCGGAGGACATGACCGCATGGTGTCATGCCTCCGGGACAAGCCCGAACCCGACCGTCCGCCCGGCACCGGCGGCCCGGGCCCCGGGCAAGCCGGACAATCCCGAACACACCCGGGGAAGCGGCGGCGGGCCGGGCGGACCCCGCCGGACGGACCCGCGGCCCGGACGGCGCGGGGCCGGGCCCGCCCGGAGGCACGCCCGGCCCGCACGGGTGTCAGCGGCCGTTGAAGGCGTCCTTCAGCCGGGAGAACAGGCCCTGCTGCCCGGGCTGGAACTGGCCCTGGGGGCGCTCCTCGCCACGCAGCTCGGCCAGTTCGCGCAGCACGCGCTCCTGGTCGGGGTCGAGCTTGGTCGGGGTGGTGACCTCGACGTGCACGATCAGGTCGCCCCGGCCGCCGCCGCGCAGATGCGTGACGCCCCGGGCGTGCAGCGGGATCGACTGGCCGGACTGGGTGCCCGGGCGGATGTCGATCTCCTCCATGCCGTCCAGCGTCTCCAGCGGCACCTTGGTGCCGAGGGCAGCCGCCGTCATGGGGATGGTGACCGTGCAGTGCAGGTCGTCGCCCCGGCGCTGGAAGGTCGGGTGCGGCAGCTCCTGGATCTCGACGTAGAGGTCGCCGGCCGGACCGCCGCCGGGGCCGACCTCGCCCTCGCCCGCGAGCTGGATGCGCGTGCCGTTGTCGACGCCCGCCGGGATCTTCACCGTGAGCGTCCGCCGGGAGCGGATGCGCCCGTCGCCCGCGCACTCGGGGCAGGGGGTGGGGACCACGGTGCCGAAGCCCTGGCACTGGGGGCAGGGCCGGGAGGTCATGACCTGGCCCAGGAAGGACCGGGTGACCTGCGAGACCTCACCGCGTCCGCGGCACATGTCGCAGGTCTGCGCCGAGGTGCCGGGCGCCGCGCCCTCACCGTTGCAGGTGTTGCAGACGACCGCGGTGTCGACCTGGATGTCCTTGGTGGTGCCGAACGCGGCCTCGTCCAGCTCCACCTCGATGCGGATCATGGCGTCCTGGCCCCGGCGGGTGCGCGAGCGCGGTCCGCGCTGCGACGCCGTGCCGAAGAAGGCGTCCATGATGTCCGAGAAGTTCCCGAAGCCGCCCGCGCCGAAGCCGCCGGCCCCCGCGCCGCCCGACTGGGACAGCGGGTCGCCGCCGAGGTCGTAGACCTGCTTCTTCTGCGGGTCGGAGAGGACCTCGTAGGCGGCGTTGATCTCCTTGAACCGCTCCTGCGTCTTCGGATCGGGGTTGACGTCCGGGTGCAGCTCGCGCGCGAGCCTCCGGAACGCCTTCTTGATCTCGTCCTGGGACGCGTCGCGGCGCACGCCGAGTACGGCGTAGTAGTCCGTGGCCACCTACGACTCCGCCAGGATCTGTCCGACGTACCGTGCCACTGCGCGTACCGCTCCCATCGTTCCCGGGTAGTCCATGCGGGTCGGTCCGACCACGCCGAGCTTGGCAACCGCCTCGCCGCCCGAACCGTAACCGACCGACACGACGGACGTGGAGTTGAGTCCCTCGTGGGCGTTCTCGTGACCGATCCGGACGGTCACGCCCGCGTCCTTCGACTCACCGAGCAGCTTGAGGAGCACGACCTGCTCCTCCAGCGCCTCCAGGACGGGCCTGATCACAAGGGGGAAGTCGTGCCCGAAGCGGGTGAGATTGGCGGTGCCGCCGATCATCAGCCGCTCCTCGTTCTCCTCGACCAGCGTCTCCAGGAGAATGGAGAGCACGGTCGAGACCGTACCGCGGTCCTCGGCCTCGAAGGCGTCCGCCAGGTCCTCGACCAGGCTCGGCACATCCGTGAACCGGCGCCCCACGACACGGCTGTTGAGCCGCGCCCGCAGGTCGGCGAGGAACACCTCGCCGAACGGCGCCGGACAGTCGACGACACGCTGCTCGACCCGGCCGGTGTCCGTGATCAGCACGAGCATCAGCCGCGCGGGCGCGAGGGCCAGCAGCTCCACGTGCCGCACGGTCGAGCGGGTCAGCGAGGGGTACTGCACCACGGCGACCTGCCGGGTGAGCTGCGCGAGCAGCCGCACCGTGCGGGCCACCACGTCGTCGAGGTCGACGGCGCCCCCCAGGAAGTTCTGGATGGCGCGCCGCTCCGGGGCGGTCATCGGCTTGACGCCCGCCAGCCGGTCGACGAAGAGCCGGTAGCCCTTGTCGGTGGGGATGCGCCCGGCGCTGGTGTGCGGCTGGGCGATGAACCCCTCCTCCTCCAGGGCCGCCATGTCGTTGCGCACGGTGGCCGGGGAGACGCCGAGGTTGTGCCGCTCGGTGAGGGCCTTGGAGCCGACGGGCTCCTCGGTGCCGACATAGTCCTGGACGATGGCGCGCAGGACCTTCAGCCTGCGTTCACTGAGCACCGCGCGCACCTCCTGAAGTCGTCGCCCCACGTCGCCTGGTCCGCCTTGGCACTCATCGGGCGCGAGTGCCAGACTTCCCCGGCCCAGTGTACGGCCGTGGGGTACGCCCGGGGCAAGGCCGGTGCCGCGCCGCTAGCGTCGTCGACATGAGCGTGCGATGGGAAGAGTCGGGCTGGGAACGGGTGGCGGCCGGGGTCGGGCGGCGCCGGCTGCCGGTGTGGGACTGCACGGCGGGGCTGGTCGTCGGCGCGGACGCGGTCCTGCTGGTCGACGCGGGATCGAGCCTGGCCGAGGGCGCCCGGCTGCGGGCGGCGGCCCGGCGGCTGACCGGCCGCCGTGTGACGCATGTCGCGCTGACCCACCCGCACTTCGACCACGTCCTCGGGGCGGCGGTGTTCGCCGGTGCGGAGGTCCTCGGGGCGGCCGGGACCCGGGCGCTGTTCGCGCCGGGCGGACAGGGCCGGGACGCGCTGCGGGCGGACGCGGTGGCCAACGGGCTGGACCCGCGGCTCGCGGCGGAGGCGGTGGACGCGCTGGCGCCGGTGCGGCACGAGGTGCCCGGCGGGCGGGAACTCGACCTGGGCGGCGGGCGGCGCGCCCTGCTGGCCGCCGTGGGACCCGGGCACACCGGGCACGACCTGGCGGTGCTGGTGCCGGGCGACCCGGCGGTGGTCTTCTGCGGCGACCTGGTCGAGGAGTCCGGCCCGCCCCAGGCCGGGCCGGACGCGGCGCCCTCGCGCTGGCCGGCGGCGCTGGACCGGCTGCTGGAGCTGGGCGGGGAGGACGCCCGGTACGTGCCCGGTCACGGAGCGGTGGTCGACGCCGCGTTCGTCCGGGACCAACGGGACGCGCTGGCCGACCGGTTCGGCGTGTCGCGCTGATCGGGCGCCGCGCGTTCCTCGTATCGTCACCCCAATGCGCCAGTACTCCGCCGATCTGACCCCTCCCTGGAAGAAGCCGGGTCCCGCGCCCGAGGTCCCCGCCGGGCCGGGCCTGGTCGTCGAGGAGCCCGGCACCGGGTTCTGCGGCGCGGTGGTGGGCTGCGAGGCGGGCACGGTCACCCTGGAGGACCGCTTCGGCAGGCGCCGGGTCTTCCCCATGGAGCCGCGCGGCTTCCTGCTGGAGGGCCGCGTCGTGACCCTGACACGCCCCGGCCGCGGCCCGGTCCGCCCCACCCGCACGGCGTCCGGCTCGGTCGCCGTCCCCGGCGCCCGCGCCCGGGTCGCCCGCGCCGGGCGCATCTACGTGGAGGGGCGGCACGACGCGGAGCTGGTCGAGAAGGTGTGGGGCGACGACCTGCGCGTGGAGGGCGTGGTCGTGGAGTACCTGGGCGGCGTGGACGACCTGCCGTCCGTCGTCGACGAGTTCGCGCCCGGCCCGGACGCCCGGCTCGGCGTGCTGGTGGACCATCTGGTGCCGGGCTCCAAGGAGTGGCGCATCGCCCGGGCGGTGACCGGTGACGACGTGCTGGTGGTCGGCCACCCCTACATCGACGTCTGGGAGGCGGTGAAGCCGTCGTCCGTGGGCATCGCCGCGTGGCCGCGGGTGCCGAGGGGCGAGGACTGGAAGACCGGGGTCTGCCGGGCGCTGGGATGGCCCGCCGACAACACCGGCGCCGCGTGGCAGCACATCCTGGGCCGGGTGGGCTCGTACAAGGACCTCGAACCGGAGCTGCTGGGCAGCGTGGAGCGGCTGATCGACCACGTGACGGCGTGATTCCGCGCGGGGCGCCCTCCGGGGTGCCCCCGCGACGGGTCGGCGCGTGCTCCGCCGCCGGGCGGTGGCGGCGGGCGGCGGGCAGCGGCGCACGCACGCTTCGCACCGGGTCCGGACTCACCGCCGGGACGGCCCGTGGCGCCGGGTCCGCGAGGGCGGCCCGTGGAACGGGAGCCCGTAGGAGGATGTCCCGTGAGGCGTGAGCCCGTGGGGCGGCGGCCCGGAGGGACCGGCAGCGTGGCGGGCGATCCTGCACGGACTCGTGCCCGGGCCGGCTCATGGGGCGGGGCCCTCAGGACACGGCCCGTACGACGGGCGGCACGCGGTCGGGGACGGCGCGGGGCGGTACCGCGGGGAACCTCTCGCGGCAGGGGCGGCGCGGAAGCGGCCCCGCCGGAGGAACCCCAGTGCCGGGGGTGGGAACGCCCCGTGAGGGGGCAGCCCCCACCGGTCCGTATCTCCTGCGGAGAGCCCCGCTCCCCCACCGTGCGGACCCCGGGGCGCACCGGCGGGGCGGCGGGCCCGGGGCACCGGTGGGCACCGGTGGGCACGGTGGGACGGGGCGGGCCCGGAGTGCGCCGGCGGGGCGGCGGGCCCAAAAGGGGCCCGCTCAGTCGACCAGGTCGCGCACCACCGCGTCCGCCAGCAGCCGTCCGCGCAGGGTCAGCACCGCCCGGCCCCGCCCGTACGCCTCCTCCTGGAGGAGCCCGTCGGACAGGGCGCGGCGGGAGGCGGCGAGCCCCGCCTCGCGCAGCAGGTCCAGCGGCACGCCCTCGCGCAGCCGCAGTTCCAGCAGGACCCGCTCCACCCGCCGGTCCTCCTCGGTGAGCACCTCCCGCCCGGCCCCCGGGGAGCGTCCGGCCGCCAGGGCCGCCGCGTAGGCGCCGGGGTGCTTCACGTTCCACCAGCGGACCCCGCCGACGTGCGAGTGGGCGCCCGGTCCGGCCCCCCACCAGTCCGCGCCCCGCCAGTACAGCTCGTTGTGCAGGCAGCGCCCGGCCTCGGAGGAGGCCCAGTTCGACACCTCGTACCAGGAGAAGCCCGCCGCCGACAGGGTCTCCTCGGCGATCAGGTACCGGTCGGCGTGCTCGTCGTCGTCGGTCATGGGCACCTCGCCCCGCCGGATGCGCCGGGCGAGCCCGGTGCCCTCCTCGACGATCAGCGCGTAGGCGGAGACGTGGTCGGGCCCCGCGCCGAGCGCCGCGTCCAGGGAGGCCCGCCAGTCGTCGTCGGACTCGCCGGGGGTGCCGTAGATCAGGTCGAGGTTGACGTGCTCGAAGCCCGCCGCGCGGGCCTCCGCGACGCACTCCTCGGGGCGGCCGGGCGTGTGGGTGCGGTCCAGCACCTCCAGCACGTGGCGCCTGGCGCTCTGCATGCCGAAGGAGATCCGGTTGAAGCCGCCCTCGCGCAGGGCGGCGAGGTACTCGGGGCCGACCGAGTCCGGGTTGGCCTCCGTCGTGATCTCCGCGTCCGCCGCGAGCCCGAACTCCTCGCGCACCGCGCTCAGCATCCGGACCAGGTCGGCGGCGTCCAGCAGGGTCGGCGTACCGCCGCCGACGAAGACGGTGCGGACCTCCCGGGGGTCGTCGCCGAGGACCGCGCGGGCGAGGCGGACCTCGTCGGCCAGGGTGGCGGCGTAGTTGTCGCGGGAGGCGAGGACGCCGCCGGTGCCGCGCAGCTCCGTGGCGGTGTAGGTGTTGAAGTCGCAGTAGCCGCAGCGGGTGGCGCAGTACGGGACGTGCAGATAGAAGCCGAGGGGGCGGTCCGCCGCCCCGGCGAGCGCGGAGGCGGGCAGCGCGCCGTCGGCGGGGACGGGTTCGCCGTCGGGAAGTGCGGAGGGCATGCGTTCCATTGTCCCGTACGCCCGCGGGTGCGGTTCCCGCGTCCTCCGGGACGGGCCGGGACGGGCGGGGACGGCGGGGGCGGCGGCCGGGCAGGCGGGGAGCGCGGACCCGGCGAGCACGGGGCACGGTGAGCACGGGAGCGGTGAGCACGGGAGCGGTGAGCACGGGAGCGGTGAGCACGGGAGCGCTCGCGCGGCCCGCGCGGCCAAGGCCACGGCCCGCGCGAGCGGGGCGGGGGCGGAGCGGGGCGGGGGCGGAGCGGGGCGGGGGCGGAGCGGGGCGGGGGCGGAGGGGCGGCGCGGCGGCGCCCGGGGACGCACGGCGGATCCGGTCCCCGGGCCGCACCGGGGCGGGCGCCCGTGCCGTCACTCGGCCCGGAGCACCAGCAGCGCCAGGTCGTCCCCCGGGGGCTCGGCGCCGAACTCGTGCACCAGCCGCCTGATCCGCTCCGCGACGAGCCCCGCGTCCAGCCCCGCGCACCCGGCGAGCGCCGTCGCGAGCCCGTCGCCGTCGTCGAACTGGCGGGAGCCGTCGCGCCGCTCGGTGACGCCGTCGGTGACGCACAGCAGGACGTCCCCGGAGCGCAGCTCGAACGTCTCGCTGGTGTACGTCGCGTCCTCGACGACGCCGAGGAGGGTCTGCGGTTCCGCGACCGCGCGCACGGTGCCGTCGGGCGCGAGCAGCAGCGGCAGCGGGTGCCCGGCGGAGGCCAGGGTGCAGCGGACGCCGCCGTCGACGGGGACCAGCTCGCCGTAGAGGAGGGACAGGAAGCGGGTCTGCGGACCGTCGCCCGGGGCAACCGGACGGCCTCCGGCGGCGACCAGGGCACGCGCGGCGGCGTCGGCGGCCTCGGTGGCGTCGTCGAGGAGCAGCTGGTTGAGCCGGTCGAGCACGTCGGGGACCTCGTACCCCTCGCGGGCGAGCAGCCGCAGCCAGGGCCGGGCCAGGCCGATGACGACGGCGGCCTCGGGACCCTTGCCCTGGACGTCGCCGACGGCGAAGCACCAGCGGCCCTCACCGGCCGGGAAGAGGTCGTAGAAGTCCCCGCTGGGGCCGCCCTTGTCGCACGGCTCGTGGACGAGGGCGCTGCGCACCCCGGGGATCTCGGCCACCGCGCCGGGCAGCAGACCGCGCTGGAGGACGGCGCTGATGGTGGCCTGCCGGGCGTACTGGCGGGCGGCGCCGATGGCGAGCGCCACCCGGCGGCCGAGGTCCTCGACGAGGCCGCCGATCTCGTCGGGGAAGCAGGGGGTGCCGGCCCGCCCGATGACCAGGGTGCCCAGCGGCCTGCCCCCGGCGGCCAGGCGGTAGGCGAGCGCGGCGCCGTGGGCACCGAGCGAGCCGCCGGGCCAGGGGTGGACGACGGGGCCCGCGTGCCAGGGGCCGCCGGGGCGGGGCGGGTCCTTCTCCAGGGCGCGGCGCAGTTCGTCGACGTGGTCCTCGTTGCCGTGCCAGACGCGGGGCGGGCGCAGCCCGGCGGTGCCGCCGGTGCCGTCGGCCCAGGCCCCGCGGGCCTCGTCCTCCAGCCACACCGCGCACCAGTCCGCGAGCCGGGGCACGATGAGCTGCCCGGCGAGGGAGGCGACCAGGTCCTCGTCGAGCTGCCCGGCCAGCAGGTCGGACGCCTCCGCGAGGAAGGAGAGGGCGCCCCGGCCGAGCCACTCCCGGTCCCGGACCCCGCGCCAGTCGGAGCCGGGGCCGGTGCCTGGCCACGGGGGGCGCCCGGGGCCGGGCCACCGCCGGAGGTCGTGTCCGGGGGCGCCGGCCGCGCCCTCCCCGTCGGCGGCGGGCAGCCGGGCCCACACCGTCTTGGCGCCGGCGCGGTGGGTGACGCCCCAGGAGTCCGCGAGCCGGGCGACCAGGCGCAGGCCGCGGCCGTACTCCTCGGGGAGACCGCCCGGCACGCCGCCCGGTCCCTCGCCGCCGTGCGAGGCGCAGTCGGGGTGGCGGTCCATGACCTCGACGACGAGCGTGCCGGACTCCTCCAGCAGACAGGCCACCTCGACGTCCGTACCGGCGTGCACCACGGCGTTGGTGACCAGTTCGCTGACGGTGAGCAGGGCGTCGGAGGCCAGCCGCTCGGTGAGGAGCGCGGCGCCGGGCAGGCCGCGCGCGGTCCACTCCGTGAAGGCGGCCCGCAGCAGCGCGCGGGCGGAGCCCGGGGCGAGGGAGCTGCCGAGCAGGATCGCGTGGGCCCGCGCGTCCTCCGTCGCGGGCGCGCCGGTCGTGCCCCCGGGCGCACCGGCGGCGGGCGGGTGCGCCCCCTCGGCGCGTGGAACGGTCTCCCTCTGCGTCGGAATGGCCCCCATGGGCGGTCTCCCCCGGGCAAGTGCGTGCGGTGGGTCCGCAGTCGCCGCCAGAGTGACAGACCGACCCCGTACGGAAGCAAGGAGTTACCGAAGTGGTCCACCTTGGGGGAGAACCCTGCTACCCGGATGGCCGAATCCGTCCGGAAACCGGACATATTTGAGCGACGGGCATATTCGTCTTCCATCCGGAAGGGACGCCGGGGACCGGCCCCGACGCCGCGGACCCGCCCCTCGCCGCCCGGGCCGGGCGGGCCCGCACGGGGCCGCGCGCCCGGGCCCGGCGCGGGGCGGCCCCGCCCGGCCGGATCCCGCGCGGCGCGTCCGCCGCGGCCGGGCGCGCCGTCCCCGCGCCGCCCCGCGCCCGGCTATGCCTCGCGCGCGCCCTCGTACATCTGGTCGATGAGGTCCTTGTACTCGCGCTCCACCACCGGCCGCTTGAGCTTCAGGCTCGGGGTGACCTCGCCGTGCTCCACGTCGAGGTCGCGGGGCAGGAGGCGGAACTTCTTGATGGTCTGCCAGCGCTGGAGCCCCCGGTTCAGCTCGGTGACGTAGCCGTCGACCATCGCGACCGCCGCCGGGTCCCCGACGACCTCGGCGTAGGTCCGCCCCTCCAGGCCGTTCTCCGCCGCCCACTTCATGATCGCGGGCTCGTCCAGGGAGATGAGCGCGGTGCAGTAGTTCCGGGCGGCGCCGTGCACGAGGATGTTGGAGACGTAGGGGCAGACCGCCTTGAACCGGCCCTCGATCTCGGCCGGGGCGATGTACTTGCCGCCGGAGGTCTTGATCAGGTCCTTCTTGCGGTCGGTGATGCTCAGGTAGCCGTCGACGGACAGCTCGCCGATGTCGCCGGTGTGCAGCCAGCCGTCCGGCTCCAGCACCTCGGCGGTCTTGTCGGGGTGCCGGTGGTAGCCCTCCATGATGCCGGGGCCGCGCATGAGGATCTCGCCGTCGTCGGCGATGCGCACCTCGGTGCCGGGCAGCGGCTTGCCGACGGTGCCGGTGCGGTAGGCCTCGCCCGGGTTGACGAAGGAGGCGGCGGAGGACTCGGTGAGGCCGTAGCCCTCCAGGATGTGCACGCCGGCGCCGGCGAAGAAGTAGCCGATGTCGGGGGCGAGGGCGGCGCTGCCGGAGATGCAGGCGCGCAGCCGCCCGCCGAACGCCGCGCGCAGCTTGGCGTAGACGAGCCGGTCGGCGACGCCGTGCCGGGCGGTGAGGCCGAGCGGGGCGCTCGCGGTGCCGGTCCGCCGGAAGGAGTCCTGGGTGACCCGGGCGTACTCGCGGGCGACGTCGGCGGCCCACTGGAAGATCCGGTACTTGGCGGCGCCGCCGTCCTTCGCCTTGGCCGCGACGCCGTTGTAGACCTTCTCGAAGATGCGCGGCACGGCCGCCATGTAGGTGGGCCGCACCACCGGCAGGTTCTCGATGATCCGGTCGACCCGGCCGTCGACGGCGGTGATGTGGCCGACCTCGATCTGGCCGGAGAGCAGCACCTTGCCGAAGACGTGGGCGAGCGGCAGCCAGAGGTACTGGACGTCGTCCCCGTTGATCAGGCCGGTGGCCGCGATGGCCTTGGCCATGTAGGACCAGTTGTCGTGCGGCAGGCGGACGCCCTTGGGGCGGCCGGTGGTGCCGGAGGTGTAGATCAGGGTGGCGAGCTGGTCCCCGGTGAGCGAGCCCACCCGCTCCTTGATGAGCTGCGGCTCCCGCTCCAGGCGGGCCGCGCCCCGGCTCTCCAGCTCGTCCAGGGTGAGCACCCGCTCGTCGGAGGTGTCGGCGCCCTCCGGGTCGATCACCACGACATGGGTGAGGTCCGGCAGCTCGGCCAGCCGCTCCCGGGCCTTGGCGAGCTGGACGGCGTCCTCGGCGACCAGGACCCGGCTCTCGGAGTCGGACAGGATGTAGGCGGACTCGTCGGAGTTGGTCTGCGGATAGACCGTGGTCGTCGCGGCGCCCGCGCACATGATGCCGAGGTCGGTGAGGATCCACTCCAGCCGGGTGGAGGAGGCGAGGGCGACCCGCTGCTCGGGCCGCACGCCCAGCTCGATCAGCCCGGCGGCGATCCGGTCGACCCGCTCGGCGGCCTGCGCCCAGGTCATCGACCGCCACTCGTCCGGGCCCTCGCCCGACGCGGGGGGCACCGGGTAGCGGTACGCCTCGGCGTCCGGCGTGGCCGCCACGCGCTCCAGGAAGAGTCCCGCCACGGAGGGCGGACGGTTCTCGATCAGTGCTTGTGTGTCGCTCACGACATCCTCCGGGCCCGCGACGGTGCGGCTGGCTCAGGTGTGGCTGGTTTTCACTCTCGGACGGTGGTTCGGTGCGGTGCGGGTGCGGCCGGGACGGCACGGTTCGGGGTGAGGGCACGGCCTGCCCCGGGCCGTTGCTTAACTCGCGAGTAACTACGGGGGTGGATTCAGACTAAGGGGCGACCGGCCGGGACGTAAGACTCCGCGCCCGGTCACTTCCGCCGGGGACCCGCCCGTGACGTGCGAAGGGGCCCGCCGCGCACCGGGCGCGGCGGGCCCCTGGTGTCCCCCGCGCCCGCGGCGGGCGGCGGACCGGGCGCTACTTCTTGTTCTTGGCCGAAGCCGAGCCGTCGTCGCTCGACAGCACCGCGATGAAGGCCTCCTGCGGCACCTCCACCGAGCCGACCATCTTCATCCGCTTCTTGCCCTCCTTCTGCTTCTCCAGCAGCTTCCGCTTGCGGGAGATGTCACCGCCGTAGCACTTGGCGAGGACGTCCTTGCGGATGGCGCGGATGGTCTCGCGGGCGATGACCCGGGAGCCGATGGCGGCCTGGACCGGCACCTCGAAGTTCTGCCGCGGGATCAGCTCCCGCAGCTTGGCCACGAGCCGGACCCCGTACGCGTACGCCTGGTCCTTGTGGGTGATGGCGGAGAAGGCGTCCACCTTGTCGCCGTGGAGCAGGATGTCGACCTTGACCAGGGAGCTGCTCTGCTCGCCCGTGGGCTCGTAGTCCAGGGAGGCGTAGCCGCGGGTCTTGGACTTGAGCTGGTCGAAGAAGTCGAAGACGATCTCCGCGAGGGGGAGGGTGTAGCGGATCTCCACCCGGTCCTCGGAGAGGTAGTCCATGCCGAGGAGGGCCCCGCGCCGGGTCTGGCACAGCTCCATGATGGCGCCGATGAACTCGGTCGGGGCGAGGACCGTCGCCCGGACGACGGGCTCGAAGACCTCCTCGATCTTGCCCTCGGGGAACTCGCTCGGGTTGGTGACGACGTGCTCCACGCCGTCCTCCATGATCACCCGGTAGACCACGTTGGGCGCGGTGGCGATCAGGTCGAGGCCGAACTCGCGCTCCAGGCGCTCGCGGATCACGTCGAGGTGCAGCAGGCCGAGGAAGCCGACGCGGAAGCCGAAGCCGAGGGCGGCGGAGGTCTCCGGCTCGTAGACCAGCGCGGCGTCGTTGAGCTGGAGCTTGTCGAGGGCCTCGCGCAGCTCCGGGTAGTCCGACCCGTCCAGCGGGTAGAGGCCGGAGAAGACCATCGGCTTGGGGTCCTTGTACCCGCCGAGGGCCTCCTCGGCGCCCTTGTGCTGGGTGGTGACGGTGTCACCGACCTTGGACTGGCGCACGTCCTTCACACCGGTGATCAGATAGCCCACCTCGCCGACGCCGAGACCGTCGGCGGGGAGCATCTCCGGCGAGTTGGTGCCGATCTCCAGCAGCTCGTGGGTCGCGCCGGTGGACATCATCCGGATGCGGTCGCGCTTGTTGAGCTGGCCGTCGATGACACGGACGTAGGTGACCACGCCGCGGTACGAGTCGTAGACCGAGTCGAAGATCATCGCGCGGGCCGGGGCGTCCTTGACGCCGACCGGGGCGGGGATCTCCGCGACCACCTTGTCCAGCAGCGCCTCGACCCCGAGACCGGTCTTCGCGGACACCCTGAGCACGTCGCCGGGCTCGCAGCCGACCAGGTTGGCCAGCTCCTCGGCGAACTTCTCGGGCTGCGCGGCCGGCAGGTCGATCTTGTTCAGCACCGGGATGATCGTGAGGTCGTTCTCCATCGCCAGGTACAGGTTGGCGAGGGTCTGCGCCTCGATGCCCTGGGCGGCGTCGACGAGCAGGACCGTCCCCTCGCACGCGGCGAGCGAGCGCGAGACCTCGTAGGTGAAGTCGACGTGCCCGGGGGTGTCGATCATGTTGAGGATGTGCGTGCTGCCCTTGTCGTGGGTGGGGGCCCACGGCAGGCGCACCGCCTGGGACTTGATCGTGATGCCGCGCTCGCGCTCGATGTCCATGCGGTCGAGGTACTGGGCGCGCATCTGCCGCTGCTCGACCACACCGGTCAGCTGGAGCATCCGGTCGGCGAGCGTGGACTTGCCGTGGTCGATGTGCGCGATGATGCAGAAGTTGCGGATCAGAGCCGGGTCGGTACGGCTCGGCTCGGGCACATGGCTAGGGATCGCGGGCACGCAGGGTCCTGATTCTTGAGGCGTCCGCAGTGTCTGCGGTCTCGGGTCGGATCGTTACGCAGCCTCCATCGTCCCACGGGTGAGGACCGTGGCGGGGTCCGGGCGGCCCCCGGCCGGGTCGGGGTCGGGCCGGAGGCCGCCTCCGGACTCCCGGGGGCGGGGGGCCGGGCGGTCCGCGGGGCGGGGGCCGGGCGCTTTTGGGAGGTCCGGCGGGCCACTGGTAGTGTGGGTGGCTGTGTCCCGTGCCCTCGATCGGTACGGGACACGTCGGTACATATCGAAAGAGAAGGCTCATTTCGTGGCGAACATCAAGTCCCAGATCAAGCGGAACAAGACCAACGAGAAGGCCCGGCTGCGCAACAAGGCCGTCAAGTCCTCTCTGAAGACCGCGATCCGCAAGGCCCGCGAGGCCGCTGCCGCGGGTGACACCGAGAAGGCCACCGAGTACCAGCGCGTCGCCGCGCGTCAGCTCGACAAGGCCGTCTCGAAGGGCGTCATCCACAAGAACCAGGCCGCCAACAAGAAGTCGGCGCTGGCGCAGAAGGTCGTCGCCCTCAAGGGCTGAAGTTCCTGACTTGACCGCCGGGCGGAACCAGAGCGGGCCCTCTCTCATCCGCTCCCACCCGGCATCTCGGACCCGTGCGCGGCCTGCGTTCGCCACGCGGGCACGGGACCATCGAGCGTGACCGGGAACCCCGGTGCCCGTCCTTCCCCAGGACGGGTGCCGGGGTTCTTCGGCGTTGAGGGATGTACGGGGCCGTACGGGGGCACGCTGTTCACGGCGCGGAGCGGCCGGGAGGCCGGAGCGACCCGGGTGCCGGCCAGGGGGCCAAGGGCGGGAGCCGCCCGTGCCGAGGGTGCTCGGTGCACGCGGGGGGAGCGGGTGAGCAGGGCCCGCAGGATCGCCGCAGAGCGCTTCCTCGGCGCCTTCGGCGTCCTCCGTTCCGGTGAAGGCAACCGTCACCGGGCGGGCCGTTCCCGGACCCCGGCGCCCCGGGTTCGTCGGCCGACCGGCGCAAGGCGGCACGGGGCGCGCCGTGGTGTGCCGGTCGGGCCGGGCGGGGGCGGGGACTAGTGACCTGAGTCAGAGATGTTCGGGTGGTTCTCGCGAGCTGCCCGGCGTGCCGGAGGCCGGATGTCGGCAGGCCGGGCCGGACCTGCCGGCCGCAGGGCATCCGGCTGATGGTCGCGATCTGACGAAGAATCTCTGACTCAGGTCACTAGGCTCTTTCGTTCGGATCGGGCCGGATCGGGGAGCGGGGTCCGGCGCCGTGCGTCGCGAGGCGGAGGAGGGAGTCGGGGCGGAGCCCCGGCGACCGACGGCAACGCGGCGAGGTACGGCGCCAGGGCCCGCGAGCCCGGCATGATCCAGACGAGAGGCCCTAGCTCCGGCCCCGGGAGCGGGCTGCTCGGGCGATGGTGACCACGGCTCTCTCCAGGGCGTACTCGGGGTCGTCCCCGCCGCCCTTGACGCCCGCGTCGGCCTCGGCGACCGCGCGCAGCGCCACGGACACGCCGTCGGGGGTCCAGCCGCGCATCTGCTGCCGGACCCGGTCGATCTTCCAGGGCGGCATGCCCAGCTCACGGGCGAGGTCGGCGGGACGGCCGCCGCGCGCGGACGACAGCTTGCCGATGGCCCGCACGCCCTGCGCCAGGGCGCTGGTGATCAGCACCGGCGCCACGCCCGTCGCCAGCGACCAGCGCAGCGCCTCCAGCGCCTCCGCCGTCCGGCCCTCGACCGCGCGGTCGGCGACGGTGAAGCTGGACGCCTCGGCCCGCCCGGTGTAGTAGCGGCCGACGACCGCCTCGTCGACGGTGCCCTCCACGTCCGCCACGAGTTGCGACACCGCCGACGCCAGCTCCCGCAGATCGCTGCCGATCGCGTCCACCAGCGTCTGGCACGCCTCGGGCGTGGCCGACCGCCCCGCCGTGCGGAACTCGGCCCGTACGAAGCCCAGCCGGTCCGCGGGCTTCGTCATCCTCGGGCAGGCCACCTCGCGCGCGCCCGCCTTGCGCGCGGCGTCCAGCAGGCCCTTGCCCTTGGCGCCGCCCGCGTGCAGCAGGACGAGGGTGATCTCCTCGGCGGGCGAGGAGAGGTACGCCTTCACGTCCTTGACCGTGTCCGCCGACAGGTCCTGCGCGTCGCGCACGACGACGACCTTGCGCTCGGAGAAGAGCGAGGGGCTGGTGAGTTCGGCGAGAGTGCCGGGCTGCAACTGGTCGGGGGTTAGATCGCGCACGTCCGTGTCGGCGTCGGCGGCCCTCGCCGCGGCCACCACCTCCTGCACGGCGCGGTCGAGCAGCAGGTCCTCCTGGCCCACGGCGAGCGTCACCGGGGCGAGGAGGTCGTCGTTCGCAGTCTTCCTGGCCATCGCGCCAAGCATCCCACGCGCCACTGACAACGCGTCCCGCCCCGGTGCCTCAGGCCGTCGGCCGGTGCCTCCCGTCAGGCGGCGGGCGTCACGGTTCCTCGCGCCAGCCGTCCCACTCGCCCGCGAACGCGTCCAGCGCGGCGGCGTCCAGCCGCCCGGCCGCGTCCCGCAGGACGACGAGCCACTGGGCGTCCTCGGCGTCGTCCTCGCCGGCCAGGGCGTCCCGGACGAGCCGCGGCTCCTCCTCGACCCCGAATCGCTCCCCGAGCGCCTCCGCCGCCTCCTCCGCGGCGTCGCGGTCGGGCAGCACCAGCACATGTCGCACATCGTTCACGGAAGCCATTCTCGGGCACCGCCGGGGGCGCGGCGGACCGGTCAGCCCTTGGGCACCAACTGCACGTCCAGTTCGACGCGGATGCTCGGCCCGACCACCGCGATCCCCCGCGCCAGCATCGTCTGCCAGCTCACGGTGAAATCGTCGCGGTGCAGTTCGGTGGTGGCCCGGCAGGCCGCGCGGACCTCGCCCTCCATGCCGTTGCCCAGCCCGAGGTACTCCAGGTCCAGCGTGACGGTGCGCGTCACGCCGTGCAGCGACAGGGCGCCGGTGAGGCCCCACTTGTTGCCGCCCCGGTGGGCGAGCCGGTCGCCGTAGAACTCCAGGACCGGGAACCGCTCCACGTCCAGGAAGTCGGCCGAGCGCAGATGGTCGTCCCGCATCCGCACGTTGGTGTCGATGGAGGCCGCGTCGATCACCACGTGCATCGCGCTGCGCTCCGCCTCGTCCGCGATGCGCACCGCCCCGGCGAAGGAGTTGAACCGCCCGTGGACGCGGGCCAGTCCGATGTGCCGCGCGGTGAACGCGATCGAGGAGTGCGTGGGCTCGATCTCCCAGTCGCCCGGCGCGGGCAGCTCCGGCGGCCGGGCCACCTGGAGCGTGATGTCACCGAGCGGGGCGAGGGAGTCCTCGGCCACCGTCACGGACGCCCGGTAGGGGGTGTGGCCCTCGGCGGACACCGCGAGCCGGTACTCCCCCGCCGGCACCGTCGCCACGAACGACCCGTACGGGTCCGTGCCGCCGCCGACCACCTTGCGTCCCATGGCGTCGGTGACCGAGAACTCCGCGTGCGGCACCGGCTCGTCGACCGGGTCGAGCACCCGGCAGCTCAGCACCCCGGCGCTCGGCGGTGTCCGCACCGCCGCCAGGGGACCCGTCCGTCGCGCGCGCCGTGTTCGGTTTCCCAGCCAGCGGCCGATCATCTGCGACACCCTCTGTGTGACACGAAAGGACTGTTACCAAAAGCCCATTCGAACATCTATGACGCTTTCCCGCCAACACAGGGTCACAGGGTGTGAATTCTCACACTCCGGACACATCCGGCACTCGGTCGAGCACGATGCCGAACCTCTCCCGGTACACCGTCAGCACCTCCTCGTCCGTCGCCAGGTCCCGCTCCTCCCGGTGCCCGTCGGCGGCCGTCGTCACCAGTCTGCGGCCGCGGAGCGTGACCCGCCCGCCGTCCTCGGTGAGCCGGGAGCAGACCGGCGACGTCACGAACCGCGACCGCGGCGAGGTGCTGTGCCACCACGCCCCGGTCACGAAGTCCGACAGCGCGCGGGGCGTCGTCTCCAGCCGGTAGACCGGCGTCCCGTCGCGCAGCACGTCGAGGTCGCCGGGGCCCGCCACGCCGCCCGCCGTGTCCCGGCCGCCGGGCGCGGGGCCCGCCCCGGTCACCCGGAAGACGCCCCCCGGCTCGTGCTGGTCGCCCCGCTCCCCGAGGTCGAGCGGATGGTGGCTGTGCGCGCCGAACCCGATGTCGGCCAGCAGGTCACCGCCGTCCTCCGGCCGCACCCGCAGCGCCATGTGGTCGTACGGGATGCCGAGCCGGCCGCCGTCCCCGTAGGTCCGGGCGGCGAGCAGCTCGACCTCGTAGCCGAGCGAACGGAGCAGGGCCCCGAAGAGCCCGTTCAGCTCGTAACAGAACCCGCCGCGCCGGGCGCCCGCCACCTTCTCCCACAGCCGCCCCTCCTCCAGCACGATCTCCTCGCCGAGGTGCACGGACAGGTTCTCGAAGGGCACCTCCACCAGGTGCCGCAGGTGCAGCTCCCGCAGCGCCCCGGCGGTGGGCCGGTCCGGGCGCCGGGCGCCGATGCGGCGGAGGAGGAGGTCTGCCTGCGCGGTTTCCATGGGTTCAGTCTGCCTCCCGCTCCGTCGCCACCCGCAGGGAGGTCGCGGTGCCCATGACCGCCACCGAGCCCTCGCGGTCCGTCCGCAGCACGGCCGCGCCCAGCGCGCGCAGGGCGGCGAGGGTCCCGGGGGCGGGGTGGCCGTAGGAGTTGTGCGCGCCGCAACTGATCAGCGCCAGCCTCGGGGCGGCACTCCGCATCAGGCCCGCGTCCTGGTGGGCGGAGCCGTGGTGCGCCACCTTCACCACGTCCACCCGCCCCACGGCCCCCGTCGCGCCCGGCGAGGCCAACAGCCTCCGCTGCGAAGGGGGTTCGAGGTCGCCCAGGAGCAGCAGGCGCAGTCCCCCGGTGCGGACCAGCAGGGTGACACTGGCGTCGTTCGGGCCCTCCCCCGGAACCGGGGGCTCCGGCCCCGGCCAGAGCACCCGCCACTCCAGGGTCCCCGTTCGGCGCCGTTCCCCGGCCACCGCCCGCCGCACGGGAATGTGCCGGGCCGCCGCCTGCCGCCGGACGGACTCCGCCTGCTCCGGCGGCTGTTCCAGGGCCGTCGTCTCGATCGCCGCCACCGAGCGGCCCCGCAGCACCCCGGGCAGCCCGGCGACGTGGTCGGCGTGGAAGTGGGTGAGGACGACGAGTGGGACGCGGGTGACACCGAGCGAACGCAGACAGCGGTCCACGCGCTCCGGATCGGGACCGGCGTCCACCACCACGCCCGTGCCCCCGCCCGCCGCGAGCACCAGCGCGTCCCCCTGGCCGACGTCGCACATCACCAGCCTCCAGTCCGGCGGCGGCCAGCCCGTGAGGACCCGGACCAGGGGCGGCGGCCGCACCACCGCCAGCACCAGCAGCACCGCGCACAGGGCGCACCACCACGGGTGCCGGAGCAGCCGACGGCCGATCAGCAGCAGGACCGCGATGACGAGGGCGAGCAGCGCGGCCCCGCCCCAGTCCCCCGGCCAGTCCACCCCAGACCCGGGCAGCGCCGCCCCGGCGCGGGCCACCCCGGCGATCCACCGGGCGGGCCAGGAGGCGCACCAGGCCAGCGCCTCGGCCACCGGCATCGCCAGCGGGGCCGCCGCCAGCGCCGCGAAGCCCAGCACGGTGGCCGGCGCCACCGCGAACTCCACGAGCAGATTGCACGGCACCCCCACCAGGCTCACCCGCGCCGACAGCACGGCGACCACCGGCGCGCACAGGGCCTGGGCGGCAGCGGCGGCGGCCAGCGCCTCCGCGAGCCTCGGCGGGACCCTGCGGCGGCGCAGGGCCGCGCTCCATCCCGGGGCGATGGTGAGCAGGGCCCCGGTGGCGAGCACGGAGAGCAGGAAGCCGTAGGCGCGCGCCAGCCACGGGTCGTACAGCACCAGCAGCAGGACCGCCGTGGCCAGGGCCGGAATCAGGGACCGGCGCCGCCCGGTGGCGAGGGCGAGCAGCGCGACGGAGCCGCAGGCCGCTGCCCGCAGCACGCTCGGGTCCGGGCGGCACACCAGGACGAAGCCCACCGCGAGCAGCGCGCCGAGCAGCGCGGTGGCCCGCAGCGGCAGGCCGACGCGCGGCGCCAGACCGCGCCGCTCGCTGTGCCGGGCGAGACCGGGCGGACCCAGCAGCAGGGCCAGCAGAATCGTGAAGTTCGCGCCGGACACGGCCAGGACGTGCGCGAGATCCGTCTCCTTGAACGCCCGGTCCAGCTCCGGGGTGATCCGCGAGGTGTCCCCGACGACCAGCCCGGGGAGCAGCGCCCGCGCGTCCCCGGGCAGACCGCCGGTGGCCTCGCGCAGCCCGGCGCGCAGCCGTCCCGCGAACCGCTGCGGGCCGGAGGGGCCCGCCGTCACCTCCGGCGCTCCCCGGGCCCGCACCCGCAGCACGGCGGCGATCCGGTCCCCGCGGGTCAGCGGCGACGCCGTGCGCGCGGTCACCCGCAGCCGGGTCGTCGGCAGCAGCCCGAGCCAGCTCGGGGTGACCGGCCCCCCGGCGGCGGCGCCCGGCCGCACACCACCCACGTCGACGAGGAGCAGCACCGGTGTCCTGGTCACCGCCGCCGCTCCGTCGGGGCCGGTCACCTGGCGCACGTCGGCCTCGATGAGGACGGTGGGCGGCAGCGCCCGGTCCCCGTTCACCCGGGGCCGGGTGAGCCGGGGGTCGGAGGTGACCTCCACCTCTGCGGTGACGGTGGCCGCCCGCCGTGCCAGCCCGGGCAGCGGGCCCCGGCGCAGGTCGGCGCCGTGCAGCGCGGCCGAGGCGGCGGCAGCGGCGACGCAGAGCAGGACGGCGGCGACGGCCACCCTGGTCGGCCGCCCCCACGCCGTGCGCCGGTGCGTCCGGTCCCTGCGCGCCGTCAGCAGCAGCGCGCCCGCCAGGACCGCGCAGCCGGTCACGAGGCCGACGGCCCATCCGGACGGCAGCCCCGTGGCCACCGCCGCCGTCGCCCAGGCCGCGAGCGCGGGCGGCACCAGCCGCAGGTCCGCCGGTGCCTCCTGCCGGGGCCGGGCGGCACCGAGCCGGTGCCCGGAGGCGGCGTGCACGGACGCCCGCCCGCCACCGGTGGCTCCGGCGGGACGGCCGGGGCCTGGATACCTGCCGGAGCCGGGACTGGGGCCGGGGTCGGGGCCGGGACCGGGCCTTCGACCGCTCCTGTCAGGACCGGGGGCGCGGCGGGGGCGGGGACCCCTGCCATCCCCGCCAGGACCGCGGTCCGGGAGAGCGCCGGAACCTCGGCCACCCCGACCGCCCCCGCCGGGAGCGGGCCCCTTGTCGGCATCACGGCCGGGGACGGATCGTCCGGAAGCGGGGCGCGGACCGGAGTGGGAGCCCGCGTCGGGATGACGGTCGGAAGCGGGGACGGGACCGGCCCCGAGACGGCGGCCGGGCACGGGACCCGAGCCGGGAGCAGATCCGGGACCGAGGCCGGGTGCGGGCCCCGGGACCGAACCGGGGCAGAAGCCGGAGCCGGGGGCGTGGTCGGCACAGGGGCTGAAGCCGGGGGCGGGGCCAAGGCCGGCACCGGGGCTGATCCCGTGGTCCCGGTGAGCGTCGGGGCCGGAGCGGGAGCCCGGGCCGGCACCGGGACGGAGGGCGGCGCCGGGACGGAGGGCGGCACCAGGGCGGAAGGCGGCACCGGGGCGGAGGCCAGGATCGGGGCCCGGGGCCGCGAGCGGCGGCCTCATGGCCGTACGAGGTCGCGCAGATCGGCGAAGCGGCGCTCGCCGATCCCGTTGACCTCCCGGAGTTCGTCCACGGAGCGGAAGCCCCCGTGCCGGGTGCGGTAGTCGACGATGTGCTGGGCCAGCACGGGGCCGACGCCGGGCAGTGTGTCGAGCTGATCGACGGTGGCCGTGCCGAGGGAGACCGGAGCGCCGGGGGCCGGGGCTCCCGGCACGGTGCCCGCCCCCTGCGGGCCCGGATCGGGCGGCGGGGTCGCGCCCACGATCACCTGCTCACCGTCCACGAGGAAACGGGCGCGGTTCAGCCCGTCGGTACTCGTGCCGGGCCGCACCCCGCCGGCCGCGCGCAGGGCGTCCGCGACGCGGGACCCGGCCGGCAGCCGGTGCACCCCGGGCTCGCGGACCTTGCCGCCGACATCCACCACGATCCCGGGCGCCGCCGACGCCGCGGGTGCGGACGTGGCCGGGACCGGTCCCGCCTCCGGGGCCCTGACATCGAGGGCCGCCTGCCGGACCACCTCGGGGGCGGCCACGGAGTGGGGGCGCGCGGCCCGGTAGTGCTGGACGGCGAAGGCCGCGGCGACCAGCAGCAGTACGGCGAGGGCGGCCACACCGCGCCGCTCCATCCCGCACCGGGCCTGGAGCCATACCGGCATCCGCTCCCGCAGCGCCCACCCGGCCCGCTCCCGCCAGGCGGCCCCCGCGCCGCTCGCCCCGGCACCGGCCTCCCCGGTCCCGGCCTCTCCGTCGCCGGACCTCCCCGGGCGGAGGACCGCCTCCCCGCGGTACGTCTCCGACCGGTACGCCTCCGCGCCGGGCCTCTCCGCACGGGTGTCCTCAGCACGAGTCCGGTCGGCGCGGGTCCCGTCGGCACGAGCCGCTTCGACGCGAACCCTGTTGGTGCGGGTTCCCTCGGCACGGCGCTGCTCGGCGCGGTTCTCCTCCGGAGGAACGTCCCCGTGGGCACCCTCCGGAGGCGATTCGGCGAAGCGCGGCACCCTCCCGGTCTCGTGCCACCTCTCGGCCATGTCCTCCGGAGCGGCTCCGTCCCACGACACGGCCCCTCGCCGATACCCCCGCACCAAGCCCTCGTCCGACGCGGGGGCCGGGGCCGAAGTCCGGGCCGCAGCCGGGACCAAGGCTGAGGCGGGAACAGGAGCTGAGACAGCGACAGCGGCGGGGACGCGAACAGGGAAAGTGTCCGGCTGCCGGCCCTCCGACGGCTCCGGCCCTTCCGCCCGCCCCGCCCGTCCGGCCGCCCAGGTGCCAACGGCTCCGTCCCATGAGCCGGCCGTCACCTCCTCACCCTGCCGGCCCCCGTCCTCCGGAAACGTCCCCGACTCCGGCTCCCAGTCGTCCAACGGCCCCGTCCGCCGGGCAGCACCGGCCGACCCGTCCCTGGTATCGGCCGCCCGGCCGTCGTCATCTCCTTCCGCCTCTGGTGGGGCGATCGGACTCGGCACCCGTCCAGGCTCTCCGTCCGTCCCCGGCCCCGCTTCCTCCGTCCTCGCGGTTCCGCTCTGCCGCCCCGTCCAGTGAACGGGCCCGTCGCTCGGTACCGCCCAGTGGTCCCCGGCGTGCGGGACCGGCTCGGAGTGGTGCGCCGTGTCCGCCCGCAGGGGTGTCCGCGCACCGGTGGCTCCGTCCGCCGCAATGAACTCCTCGGCGTGCGCGATCCGTCGGGGTGGGGCGAAGAGGGCCTCCGCCCGTCGACGGATCCCGTCCGCCCCGGTGGGTGGGTGCGGGGCGCCGGGCGGTGCCGTGTCCCCGGGCTCCGGCAACCGGGCGCGGGCCGCGCGCCGGTGGCGGAGACGGCCGTCGGAGGCGGATGCCCGGCCCGGACCACTGGTCGCGGCCCCCGTGCGGGAAGGAGATCGAAGTGCCATGGGCCGAGGATGGATCGGCTCGGCCCCTTGGCGATGATCATGGTCAATTCCGGTGGATCACCGCCCGGTTGTGGATAACTCCACCACCCTCGGAGGTGAGGAACCTCCCCGCGACTGACGACGACTCACTCGTCCGCGCGATCGTGCCGTCACTCCCCCGGGCTGAACCGAACCACCAGTCACCCCGAACCGAATCCCCGGCCCCACCGCCGAACACCGCGTCACCCGATGCCCATACGCTCACCCGCCAGCCGCCGACCGCCGACCGCCGACCGCCGACCGCCGAGTCAGGATCATCGGCGCTTCACCCCGTGTCCGGCCCACGCGACACCGCCCGCACCACACCACCCCGTGGCACCCCGCACCCACGTCGCCCCCGGACGCGTCACCACATCCCTGACGCGCACCCCGCCGACGCGCACCCCGACGCACCCCGCCGACGCCCTACCGCGCCGACACCACCACTCCCAGCAACCCCGGCCCCGTATGCGCCCCGATCACCGCGCCGACCTCGCTGACATGCAGGTCGGCCAGTCCCGGTACGCGTTCGCGCAGCCGGTCGGCCAGGGCCGACGCCCGGTCGGGGGCGGCGAGATGGTGGACGGCGATGTCGACCGGGCCGCTCCCGGCCCGCTCGGCGGCGATCTCCTCCAGCCGGGCGATGGCCTTGGAGGCGGTCCGCACCTTCTCCAACGGCTCCACCCGCCCGTCGGCCAGCCGCAGCAGCGGCTTTACGGCCAGCGCGGAGCCGAGCAGGGCCTGCGCCGCCCCGATGCGCCCGCCCCGGCGCAGATAGTCGAGGGTGTCGACGTAGAAGTAGGCGGAGGTGCCCGCCGCGCGCTTCTCCGCGGCGGCGACGGCCTCGTCCACGGTGCCGCCCTCCTCCGCCGTCTCCGCGGCGGCGAGCGCGCAGAAGCCGAGGGCCATCGCGAGCATGCGGGTGTCCACCACCCGCACCGGGACGGACGCCCCGCGCGCGGCGAGCACGGCGGCGTCGTAGGTGCCCGAGAGTTCGGCGGAGAGGTGGAGGGAGACGATGCCCTCGGCGCCGGTGTCGGCGATCCTGCGGTAGGTCTCCGCGAACAGCTCGGGGCTGGGGCGCGAGGTGGTGACCGGGCGCCGCTTCTGCAGGGCCAGGGCGAGCGAGCGGGTCGAGATCTCGGTGCCCTCCTCCAGGGCGCGGTCCCCCAGGACCACCGTCAGCGGCACCGCCGTGATCCCGTGCCGTCCCATCGTCTCGGCCGGGAGGTAGGCCGTGGAATCGGTGACGATCGCGACATGGCGGGACATGAGCTGGAGGTTACCTGCCGTAGTGACGACACGGCAGCCCGGCCCCGGCGCCCGGTCGCCCCGGGCCGCCGATCAGGTCGTGTTCTCCGGGCGGGTCCGCCGCTGCCAGGGAGGGACGGGGCGCGGGGCGGGCGGGGTGATGGCGGGGCGCGGATCCTCCTGCGCCGGGGCCTTCGGCCAGGACGGCGCGGTGCCGGAATGCGCGGTGCCGGAATACGGGGTGACGGGCGGTGGCGGGGAGGCCGGGTCGGCGGGCGGGGGCTCGGTCCAGTGCCGCAGGGCGCCCGCCTCGACGTCGATCTGCGCGCTCAGCGTGTCCAGGTCGTCCTCCGCGAAGCGGCGGGCGCGGTCCCGGGCGGCCCAGCGGAGGGACTCGGCGGAGCCGGTCACCCGCTCGGTGCGCTCGCGCAGTTCGGGCAGCCGGGCGGCCAGGGTGGTGCGGTCGGGCTCGCCCTCCAGCCGGCGCAACTCGTCGTCGAGTTCGTGCCCGTGGGCGCTGAGCCGCTCGAACAGGGCCAGGGACTCCTTGAGCGAGGCGTCCTCGGCGACGCCCGCGTGCAGGGCGTCCTGGGTGGCGCGCATCGAGGTGCGCAGCGAGAGACGCAGCTCCGCGATCTCGGCCGCCGGGCCCGCCTGGAGGAAGGACCTGGCCCGCAGCGTGTGGTCCTCGACCGTGCGGCGCGCCTGGTGGATGTGGCGGTCGGCGCTGCGCTTGGCCGCGCCCACGGCCTTGACCGTCGCGTAGACGCCCAGCACCACCGCGAGCACGAAGAGCAGGGCGACGATGGTGATCACTGCTTCCACGAAGCTCCTCCTCCGACCGGCCGGCCGCGTTCCGCGCCGCTCCTCCACGGTAACCGCAACGACCGGTCCCGTGGGGCTCCGGGAACCCGGACCCTGCCCGTAGGGGACTACCCCGAGGCACGCCCGCCACCCACGCCCCGCCCGGAACCGGTACCTCCCGGGACCGGCACCCCTCGGGACCGGCGCCCCCGGAACCGGCACCTCCCGGAACCGGCCCCGCCCGGACGGCGGCCCGCGCGCCCGCGGCCCCGCACAGCGGCGGGGGCCCGGCCGACCGGCGACCGGGCCCCGCGTCCGCGCCGGGGCGGCCCGGGTCTCCCGGAGCCGCCCCGCTCCCGCTCCCGGTCACGCCGGGACGATGTTCACCAGCTTCGGCGCCCGCACGATGACCTTGCGGACCCCGGCCCCGTCCAGCGCGGCGGTGATCCGCTCGTCGGCCAGGGCCGCCTTCTCCAGTTCCTCCGCGGAGATGGCCGGGTCGACCTCCAGCCGGGCCTTGACCTTGCCCTTGACCTGGACGACGCAGGTCACGGTCTCGTCGGTCACGTACGCCGGGTCGGCCACCGGGAAGTCCCGGTGCACCACGGAGTCGGTGTGGCCCAGCCTGCGCCACAGCTCCTCCGCGATGTGCGGGGCCAGCGGCGCGATCATCAGCACCAGCGGCTCCGCCACCGCGCGCGGCACGGCGCCGCCCGTCTTGGTCAGGTGGTTGTTCAGCTCGGTGATCTTGGCGA
The DNA here is from genome assembly GCF_055598485.1 of Streptomyces sp. NPDC107521. Taxonomy (NCBI): domain Bacteria; kingdom Bacillati; phylum Actinomycetota; class Actinomycetes; order Kitasatosporales; family Streptomycetaceae; genus Streptomyces; species Streptomyces sp. NPDC107521. The sequence goes on along the minus strand of NZ_JBVKAT010000001.1, from coordinate 26,991 downwards.
TGGCGGTGTTAAACCGCATGCCCTCCAGATCGCCGCGGACCCCGTCGACCGCCTTGTGCAGCGCGCGCAGGGTGTCCTCGGCGGGCTCGGTGCCGACGACGGTCACCTCGCCGGTGTCCTCGTCGACGACGTTGCGCCACAGCCGCTGCAGCAGCCGGTACTGGCCCACGACGGCGCGCGTCTCCCACGGCCGGGAGACGTCCAGCGGCCCCATCGCCATCTCGTACAGGCGCAGGGTGTCCGCCCCGTACTCGGCGCAGATCTCGTCCGGGGTGACCGCGTTCTTCAGGGACTTGCCCATCTTGCCCAGCAGCCGGGAGACCCGCTCGCCCTGGTAGTAGTGGGCGCCGTCGCGCTCCTCGACCTCGGCGGCCGGCACCGCGATGCCCCGGCCGTCGCGGTAGACGTAGGCCTGGATCATGCCCTGGTTGAACAGGCGGTGGAAGGGCTCGGCCGACGAGACGAACCCCAGGTCGAACAGGACCTTGGACCAGAAGCGCGCGTACAGCAGGTGCAGCACGGCGTGCTCGGCGCCGCCGACGTACAGGTCGACGCCGCCGTGGGGCATGCCGTCGCGCGGGCCCATCCAGTACCGCTCGATCTCCGGGTCGACCAGTTCCTCGGAGTTGTGCGGGTCCAGGTAGCGCAGCTCGTACCAGCAGGAACCGGCCCAGTTGGGCATGGTGTTGGTCTCGCGGCGGTACCGGCGGGGGCCGCGCCCGTCGCCCAGGTCCAGGGTGACGTGGACCCATTCCTCGTTGCGCGACAGCGGGGTCTCGGGCCGGGTGTCGGCGTCGTCCGGGTCGAAGGTGCGCGGCGAGTAGTCCTCGACCTCGGGCAGCTCCAGCGGCAGCATCGACTCGGGCAGGGCGTGGGCGACGCCGTCCTCGTCGTAGACGATGGGGAAGGGCTCGCCCCAGTAGCGCTGGCGGCTGAACAGCCAGTCGCGCAGCCGGAAGTTGATGGTGCCCTCGCCGGTGCCGGACCGCTCCAGCCACTCGGTGACGCGGGCCTTGGCCTCGGCGACGGGCAGGCCGTCCAGGGAGATCTCGCCGTTGGCGGAGTTGATGATCCTCGCGTCGTGGGCGGCGTAGGCGTCCTCCCACGTCGCGGTGTCGGTGCCGCGGCCGTCGGTGGGCTCGACGATGCAGCGGACGGGCAGGCCGAAGGCGCGCGCGAACTCGAAGTCGCGCTGGTCACCGGCCGGGACGGCCATGATGGCGCCGGTGCCGTAGCCCATCAGGACGTAGTCGGCGATGAAGACCGGGACGGGCTCGCCGGTGGCCGGGTTGGTGGCGTGGGCGCCGATGAAGACGCCCGTCTTGTCCTTGGCCTCGGCCTGGCGCTCGACGTCGGACTTGGCGGCGGCCTGCGCGCGGTAGGCGGCGACGGCCTCGGCCGGGGTGGCGTGGCCGCCGGTCCACTCCTCCCGGGTGCCCTCCGGCCAGGTGTCCCCGGTGAACTTCTCGACCAGCGGGTGCTCGGGCGCCAGCACCATGTACGTCGCGCCGAACAGGGTGTCCGGGCGGGTGGTGAAGACGCTGACGCGCTCGCCGTCCAGGGGGAAGTCGACGCGGGCGCCCTCGGAGCGGCCGATCCAGTTGCGCTGCTGCAGCTTGATGGCCTCGGGCCAGTCCAGCTCGTCCAGGTCGGTCAGCAGGCGGTCGGCGTAGGCCGTGATCCGCATGTTCCACTGGCGCAGCTTGGACTTGAAGACGGGGAAGTTGCCGCGCTCGGAGCGCCCGTCGGCGGTGACCTCCTCGTTGGCCAGCACGGTGCCCAGGCCGGGGCACCAGTTGACGGGGGCGTCGGAGGCGTAGGCCAGGCGGTACCCGCCCAGGACGTCGGCGCGTTCGGCCCCGGTCAGCCCGTCCCAGGAGCCGCCGCCGGGCAGGGCGCGCTCGCCGGAGGCGAACTGCGCGACCAGTTCGTCGATGGGGCGGGCCCGTCGCGCCTCCTCGTCGTACCAGGAGTTGAACATCCGCAGGAAGATCCACTGGGTCCAGCGGTAGTACTCCGGGTCGATGGTGGCGAACGACCGGCGCTGGTCGTGGCCCAGGCCCAGGCGGCGCAGCTGGGCGCGCATGTTGCCGATGTTGGACTCGGTGGAGACGCGGGGGTGGGTGCCGGTCTGCACGGCGTACTGCTCGGCGGGCAGGCCGAAGGCGTCGAAGCCCAGGGTGTGCAGGACGTTGTGGCCGGTCATCCGCTGGAAGCGGGCGGAGACGTCGGTGGCGATGTAGCCCAGGGGGTGGCCGACGTGCAGGCCCGCGCCCGAGGGGTACGGGAACATGTCCATGATGAACTTCTTGGGCCGGGCGACCAGCTCCGGGTCGCCCGCCAGGTCGCCCTTGGGGTTCGGCGCGGCGTAGGTGCCCTCGGCGTCCCAGAAGTCCTGCCAGCGTGCCTCGATCTCGGCGGCCAGGGCGGCCGTGTAGCGGTGCGGCGCGGTGTCGGCCGCCACGGGGGCGGTCGCCGCGGGGTTCGTCTCGCTCATGATCCTCAAAGCTCCATCGATCGTCTCTGCCGTCGGCCGCGACTTCCAGAAATGAAAAATCCCCTCGCACAGGAGGGGACGCCGCGCCGATTCCGGCCACCGGGCTTCGGCCGGGGTCGGGACTGATCAGCGCGGCTCGCTAAGCAGAAGGCGTACGGCACGCATGGCGTCAGGGTACCGCAGTCGTCGAGAGGGCCGCGACGAGCGGCCTCACCCTGCGTGACCGCCGCCGGGGCGAAGGGGCCGGGGAAAGGGCGGGCGCGGGAGACGGAAGGGGCGGCGGGGAAAGGGGGAACGGCAAACCCCCCGGATCATTGATGGTCACCGATCCGGGGGGTTCTCTGTGGAGCTAAGGAGAATTGAACTCCTGACCTCCTGCATGCCATGCAGGCGCTCTACCAACTGAGCTATAGCCCCTTGCTTTTGTCCGCCCGGTCTCCCCGGCGGCGACGCCAACATTACACGGTCACCGGGGCCCAACACCAAATCGTTTCCGTTCTGCCCGGATACGGCGCGGATGCGGCCCCGCGATCGCCGCGCGGTACCGGCGGGCGGGCCTGCGGACGCGCGGCCCCGGACCGGGCGCCGCCCGGCCCCTCCGGCCGGCCGTGCGCCCCCGACCGCTCCCGGCCCCCCTCGGGCCGCGCCCGGGCCGCCGGGCGCTCAGGCCGTCACGAAGGAGTAGAAGCGCTTGAGGGTGCAGTGCTCCTCCAGGAGCCGGCCGTAGATCGGCTCACCCTCCAGCTCGCGGTACGTCTCGATCGGGTCGCCCTTTATGATCAGCGCCCGCGCGCACTCCTCGCACCAGTACTGGTAGTCCGGGTTGACCGGTTCCATGTCGCGGACGATCGGCGTGCCGCTGCCGCACCAGTCGCACTTCCGCCTGTGTGCACCCATGGCTCAGCCCCGGCGGTGGCCGAGGGCCGCGCTCGCGCGGCAGCCGCCGACGGGACCGGCGGGAACCCGCGCCGCCCGGGCGGAACCGGGAAGGGGAAGGCTGGTGGTGCGCGGTGTCACCGCTCCGTCGGTGAGGTGACCGACCTCCCCGAGGATGCTCGCAGACATCGCCACTCCCTCCCGTCGGGCCGCGTCCCCTTCCGGCCGTTTGATTCTGCCATGACCGGGCCGACACGGTCAGCGACGCTTCGGTACCGGTCCGGACACGGACCTGGTGGAACGTATGCCCAGTGACCGGGGCGGCTCACGCCTGGGGGCACGAAAAAACCCGCCCCCCGAGGGGGACGGGATTCGTCCGTGAACTGTGGAGCTAAGGAGAATTGAACTCCTGACCTCCTGCATGCCATGCAGGCGCTCTACCAACTGAGCTATAGCCCCTCGCCACCACCCGGCCGGGCCGTGTGGTCCTGTTCGCTCCGCTCCGCGGGCCGAACAAGAAGAACTTTAGCCTGTGACCTGCCGGAAAGTGAAATCCGGGGTCCCGGGCCCCTCCCGGCCCTTCGACGGGCGGGCGGAGGACGGGCGGGAGACGGGTGGCGCGCCCCCGGGCAGGCCCATGGACCGGCCCGTGAGCGGACCCGGACGGACCCGGACGCACCCGGCGCGGACCGGGTTCCGGCGCCCGGCGGCGCCCCGCATCCCACGTCCGCACCGGCACCCGTGCCCGCGCCGCCCCGGCCCCGGACGGTCCGGCCCGGGACGTTCCGGCCCCGGAGGAACCGAGCCCTGAGGGACCGAGCCCCGGGACCGGACCCCGCCGGGACCTCAGTCGTCGTCGCCGAGGACCGGTTCCGGCAGGGTGCCGGCGTTGTGCTCCAGCAGCCGCCAGCCGCGGGCGCCCTCGCCCAGCACGGACCAGCAGCAGTTGATCAGGCCGCCCAGGCCCTCCCAGCTCCGCGGTTCCAGGCCGAGGAGGCGGCCGATGGTGGTGCGGATGGCGCCGCCGTGGCTGACCACGACGAGCGTGCCGTCCTCCGGGAGCCGCTCCGCGTACCGGAGCACGACGGGGGCGGCGCGGTCGGCGACCTCCGTCTCCAGCTCGCCGCCGCCCCGGCGGACCGGCTCGCCGCGCTTCCACGCCGCGTACTCCTCGCCGTGCCGGGCGATGATCTCGTCGTGGGTAAGCCCCTGCCAGACGCCGGCGTAGGTCTCCCGCAGGTCCTTCTCGTGGACGGTCTCCAGGCCGGTGAGCGCGGCCAGGTGGGCGGCCGTGTCGGCGGCCCGCCGCAGGTCGGAGGCGACGATGGCGTCGGGGTCCAGGGCGGCCAGCAGGCGGGCGGCGCGGCGGGCCTGGGCCACGCCGGTCGCGTTCAGCCCGATGTCGGTGGAGCCCTGGAAGCGGTGCTCCACGTTCCAGTCGGTCTGGCCGTGCCGCCAGAGGACGATGCGGCGGCCCCGGCCCGGGGTGCCCGGCGCCGCCCCGCCCGCCGCGCCGGTCACCAGTCGTCCCCGGGCTCCGCCGCCTCCTCCTCGGCCTGCCGCTTGGCGTGCTCCTCGGCCTTGCCGCGGGTCGCCCGCGCGTCCTCGGGCAGCTCCAGTTCGGGGCAGTCCTTCCACAGCCGCTCCAGGGCGTAGAAGACCCGCTCCTCGCTGTGCTGGACGTGGACGACGATGTCGACGTAGTCGAGGAGGATCCAGCGGGCCTCGCGGTCGCCCTCGCGGCGCACCGGCTTGGCGCCGAGTTCCTTGCTGAGCCGCTCCTCGATCTCGTCGACGATCGACTTGACCTGGCGGTCGTTGGGGGCGGAGGCCAGCAGGAAGGCGTCCGTGATCGACAGCACGTCGCTGACGTCGTAGGCGATGATGTCGTGCGCGAGCTTGTCGGCCGCCGCCTGCGCGGCGGTGGTGATGAGTTCCAGAGAGCGGTCGGTCGCGGTCACTGCGTGGCTTTCCGTCGGCGGTCGTGTGAATCCCAAGGATCGCACGACCGCCGACGGCGCCCGGCCCGCCGCGGGGGCACCGGTCCCCTAGGGGCTGTCGCCCTGCTCCGCCGGGCGGTAGTCCTGGCCGAGGGTGACGGCGACGTCCGCGTTGGACCCGACCTCGCCCTGGCGGACCGCGGAGACGGGAAGGCCGAGGGTCTGGGCGACCTGGACGGCGTCCTCCTTGCCACCGGGCTCCGCGTAGAGCACCTCGGAGGTGGCCGCGGCGCTCCCCGCGCTGCCGCCCTGCACGACCGTGAAGCCGCCGTTGACCAGGGTGACGCGGGCCTTGCCGGTGCGGTCCTCGACGCCGGTGGCGTTGCGGACGCGGACGCTGACGGGGGCGTCCTCGTCGGGGCTCTTCGCGGTGCCGCCCAGGACGTCCTTGACGATGCCGTCGCCCGCCTCCGGGCCGAGCGCGCCGCCCTCCCCGACGGGCAGCAGCGCGGTGCCGAAGTCACCGCCCTTGGCGAGGTCGGAGAGCCCGGCGAGGAAGGTGCCGAGGTCCTTCTCGGTCAGCGGGGGGTCGAGGACCTGGCCGAGGGTCTGCACGGTGACGGTGGCGGCCTCCGGGTCGGAGGAGAGCTTGCGCAGCACGCCGTTCAGGACCTGGCCGAACCGCTGCAACTGGGCGTCGGCGGACTCGCCCTTGCCCCGGTGGGTGGCGTAGGCGACGGCCATCTTGCCGCTCAGGCTCTGCTTGGCGCCCCGGTGCACCAGGGGCGCGGCGCCCTTCTTCCCGGCGTCGGGGTCGGGCACGTCGGCGTCGGTGTCGAGCTCGATGCCGCCGACGAGGTCGACGAGGATCTGCAGGAAGGGGGTGTCCAGCCGCCAGGTGCCCTCGATCTCGGTGCCGAGGACCGAGTCCAGCGCGGTCCGGGTGGCGTCGGGACCGGCCTCGTCCACCGAGTCGGCGAGCGTGGTGGTGCTGCCGTCGTCGCCGGTCAGGGCCAGGGAGTTGGGCAGCAGCACGGCGGTGCCGCGCCGGGTGGTGGTGTTGTTCACCAGCAGCGCGGTGGAGGTGGAGCCCCGCTTGGTGTCGTGCAGGTGGACGGCGATCACGTCGCGCTTCTGGGCGCCGGCGGCCGCCGGGGTCTTGCTCCCGGCACCGGACGAGGACGCCCCGGGCAGCTTCCCGGTGTACCAGAGGGCCCCGGCGCCGCCGGCCACGACCAGGGCCAGGACGACGGTCAGCACGAGGACGCGGCGGCGGGCCCGGCGACGGGCCTCCTCGCGGCGCTCGGTGCGGTTCTCGGTGAACTTGAGCCAGTCGATGACGTCCTCGGAGTCCCCGGCGGGCTCCTCGACGAAGGCGAACTGCTCGGTGCGGTAGTCGTCCGGGACGGGACCGCCGGGGTCCCCGGCCGACGGGTCCCCGTCCGCGCCGCCGTGGCCGTCGGCCGCGTTCCCGTGGGTGCCGCGGCCGTCGGCGCCGGGGCCCCCGGACCCGTCCGGGCCGTGCTCGCCGCCCGGTCCGCCCCGGCCGTCGAAGCCGTCGGGCGGCGCGGCGTGGGCGGACCGTCCGTCGGGTCCCGTCTGGTGCGGAATGCCGTGGCCCTGCCCGGTCGCGGGGGGCCGGGCGCCGTCGGACGCCCGCTGCCCGTAGGGGTCGTACGCCTGCTGCTGCTGCGGGGCGGCGGTGCCGCCGTAGCCGTCGTACGTCCCGTGGGTGCCGTAGGGGTCCTGGGCGGGCTGCTGGACGCCCGTGCCGTAGCCGCCCCGGGTGCCGTAGGGGTCGTAGGGGTCGGCGGGCTGCTGCTGCCCGGCGGCATAGGGGTCGTACCCGTAGCCGTACCCCTGCCCCTGCCCCTGCCCCTGCCCCTGCCCGGCCCCGTGGCCGCCGCCCTGGTCGGCATGCCCGCCCTGGACGCCCTGGTCGACGTGCCCGCCCCGGCCGTCGTACGGGGTGCCCTGCCCATAGGGGTCGTACGGCTGCTGGGGCGCGCCCTGGGCCGGGAACCGGCCCGGGGACGGCCGCTGGGGTTCGGTCCGGCCGTACACCGGGCGGCCGTACTCGTCGTAGCCAACGATGTCGTACGGGGTGGCGGTGCCGTCGTCGTGTCCCGCGTCGTATCGGTCGTTCACCGGTGGCCCTCTCGGTTCACTCGCCGCGGTAGAGCTGTCGCTTGTCGATGTAGCGCACGACGCCGTCCGGCACCAGGTACCAGACGGGGTCGCCCTTGGCGACCCTGGCCCGGCAGTCGGTGGAGGAGATGGCCAGGGCCGGCACCTCGACGAGCGAGACCCCGCCCTTGGGCAGTCCGGCGTCCGTCAGATGGTGTCCCGGCCGGGTGACGCCGATGAAGTGTGCCAGGGAGAAGAGTTCGTCGCTGTCGCGCCAGGTGAGGATCTGGGCGAGGGCGTCGGCACCGGTGATGAAGAAGAGGTCGGACTCCGGGTTGAGGGCCCGCAGGTCGCGCAGGGTGTCCACGGTGTAGGTGGGGCCGCCGCGGTCGATGTCGATGCGGCTGACCGAGAACTGCGGGTTCTCGACAGTGGCGACGACCGTCATCAGATAGCGGTCCTCCGCCGCGGAGACCGTGCGGTGGCTCTTCTGCCAGGGCTGGCCGGTGGGGACGAACACCACCTCGTCCAGCCGGAACTGCGCGGCGACCTCACTGGCCGCCACCAGGTGCCCGTGGTGGATCGGGTCGAAGGTGCCGCCCATGACGCCGAGCCTGCGTCTGCCGGGCACCGCCGTCGTGCCCGCCGGGCCCGTCACCGGGTGCGGGCCGGGGGCGCGGCCGGTCGGCGTGCGGTCCCGCTCGCCTCTCGCCGTGTCGTGCGCCGGGCCGGTAGGCATGTCCTGCTCTCCCATGCGTGCAGACCCTACCGGCCCGGCCAGGACCCCCCGGCCGCCAGATCCCCCGGAACGCGGCGGGTTCAGCGATCGCGGTTGAAACGGGTCGTGATCCACAACAGGAGCATCAGGATGATGAACGCGCTCAGGCCGACGGCGAGGGGGTTGAGGCTGTTGTGGTTGCCGCCGTGGCCCTCGCCCCCCTCGGACGCGACGGTGACCAACTGGACAGCAGTGCTGTGGAAGCTCATCTTCGGCAGGACCTATCAGGTGTGGGCGGGACAAGGACGTCGGCTCATCGTATGCGGGCCGTCCACGGACGATCACGCCGACTCCGCCGTTGGGCCGGGCCGGGGAACCTCCTGAGCGCCTCAGTCGTCCTTCTGCTTGTAGCCCCTCAGCAGGAACCACGCGGTCAGCGCGGAGCCCACCACCATCACGATCAGCAGTGTCCGCAGGAGGTTGCCCGCCCCCTCGTGCTCGGCCGCGGCGGCGGCCTCCGCGAGCCGGACGGCGTGGGGGAAGTGCTCCATGGCGTGTACTCCTTCGCTGTGCTGCCCGTCCACGGTAGCGCCGCCTAGGCTGGACCCGGCCCCGGGGGCACGGCGGACCCGGGAGGGTCCCGCGGGGGCCCGGCCCCGGACGGTCCGGGGCGCGCCGCCCGCACCGGCCGCCCACACCGGCCGTCAACCGGCCGCCACACGGTCACACAGACGCACATGGGGGAAGACATGTCCGACGGCCAGCAGCACACCGGGCGGGAGAGGACACCGGGCAGGCAGCGCAGGCGCTACCCCGGGATCTCCTCGCGGGCCTACGAGCACCCCGCCGACCGCAGCGCCCTCGTCGCGCTGCGCAGGCTCAGCGGGTTCGACACGGTCTTCAAGGCGCTGAGCGGCCTGCTGCCCGAGCGGAGCCTGCGGCTGCTGTTCCTGTCCGACTCGGTACGGGTCTCCGACCGGCAGTTCGCGCACCTCAACGACATGCTGCGGGACGCCTGCCACATCCTGGACCTGGAGAAGGTCCCGCCGATGTACGTGAACCAGGACCCGGTGCCGAACGCGATGTGCGTCGGCCTGGACGAGCCGATCATCGTCGTCACCACGGGGCTGGTCGAGCTGCTGGACGAGGAGGAGATGCGCGCGGTCGTCGGCCACGAGGTCGGGCACGCGCTCTCCGGGCACGCCGTCTACCGCACCATCCTGCTGTTCCTGACCTCCCTCGCGGTCCGGGTCGCGTGGATCCCGCTGGGCAATCTCGCGATCATGGCGATCGTGACGGCGCTGCGCGAGTGGTTCCGCAAGTCGGAGCTGTCCGCCGACCGCGCCGGGCTCCTGGTCGGCCAGGACCTGCACGCCTCGATGCGGGGCCTGATGAAGATCGCGGGCGGCAACCACCTGCACGAGATGAACGTGGACGCGTTCCTGGAGCAGGCCGAGGAGTACGAGGCCGGGGGCGACCTGCGCGACTCCGTGCTGAAGATCCTGAACGTGCTGCCCCGCTCGCACCCGTTCACCACGGTGCGCGCGGCCGAGCTGAAGAAGTGGGAGTCCTCCCGGGACTTCCAGCGGATCACGGAGGGCCACTACCCGCGCCGCGAGGAGGACGGGGACGCCTCGGTCCGGGACTCCTTCCGCGAGTCGGCGGCCGGTTACGCCGCGCACGTGCGCGGCTCCAAGGACCCGCTGATGAAGCTGGTCAACGACATCGCGGGCGGGGCCGGGGACCTGGGCGACCGGGTCCGCCGAGGCTTCGGCGGCTTCGCCTCGGCCCGCTCCGGGAAGTCCGGCGACGGCCCGGCGGCATCCGGCGGGTCCGGTCCGGGCACGGAGGGTGGCACGGGCGGTCCCGACGGGCCCGGGGGCGCGGGCGGCACCGGTGGTCCCGGCGGTCCCGGCGGTCCCGGCGACGTCTCCCCCGGCGGCAGGGACTGAGCGTCCGCCGGTGGCGCCCGCGCCGGCTGCGACCGGCGGCTGCGCGGCCCCGCTCCGGCGGTGACGCCACGGCGGCTCCGGCCGCCGGGGCGGCCCGGGGCGCGGCCGGTGGACGGCCCGGACCCCGCTCGCTTACCCCACCGGCGGTGAGGCGGGCGCCCCGGCGTGAACCGGTGACCCCTCGCGCCGCCCGTGGCCCCGCCCCCGGCGGGGGCCACCGCCCCCGCCCGGCCCCCGCTCACACCCTGGGCTGGGCCTCCCGCGCCAGCGTCCCGCACAGGACCGTGGCCCCGGAGGTGCTGTACGGGTCGGTGACGGCGGGCGCCGCGGGCCCCGCGGTCTGCCCGGCGAGCAGCGGGCGCAGCCGGCTCGCGGCGTCCTCCCCGCAGGACAGCGGCCCCGCCTGGACCTGGGCGCTGACCAGCCGCGTGCGGTGCAGCCGCAGGTTCTCCCGGTCGAAGTGGAGGCGCAGCTCGCGCCGCACGGTGAACAGCGAGACCCGGGCGTGGGGGTCGCCGGGCGCCCGCAGCGCGTAGACGAAGACGTGGTCGGCGGTGACCTCCAGGGTGGAGGAGTCGCTCTCCCGGGCGCGCAGCACGCCCCGCACCCGGATCTCGTCGTCGGCGAGCACGGCCCGGGACGGGTCGAAGCGCACCAGCCATCCGGTGGGCGCGTGCCGCCCGTCCGCGGCGGGATGGGCGAGGCCCTCGTCGAACTGGGCGAACTGGCGGCTGTCGAGCAGCGTCCGCACCGGGCGGATGTCGCGTCCGGCGAGCACGGCCGGGTCGAGCGAGGAGCGGACGATGTAGTCCTTGGCGGTGATCAGGGCGTCCCGCACCTGCTCGTCGGAGAAGTGCGCGGTGGGCCGGGTGTCCGGCAGCGGGATGCCCGCGGCCCCGGCACTCAGCCGGGCGGCGGGGCTGTGCGCGTACAGCTCGGCGGCGTCGTCCGCGCCGGGGACCCGGTCCTGGGGGGCGAGCGGGACGACGGTGGTGCGCGCCGGGCGGTTCGCCGCTCCCCCGCCCGGCTCCTGGATGGAGTGCCGTACGCCGAGGTAGATCGCGGTGCCGAAGGCGAGGGCGATCAGGACGACGAGGGCGATGGCCTGCCGGGGCAGGCCCCGGTGCAGCGGCGGGCGGCGGCGCACGGCGGGCGTGTGGTCGCCCAGGCGCTCGCGGGCGGAGAACTCCTGGAGCCGGGCAGCGCGGATGAACGACTCGTCGAAGACGACGGATCGGTATTCGTCCTCTCCGCCCGGAGGAGTGCCCTCCGGCGGGTCACCAGGCCCTCCCATACCTTCAGGGTAGGTTTCCGCGGGCCCCGGTAAACGCGCCGGTGCGGGCGACTTCGTCCGGCGCCGCGGGGGCGGCCGGGCAGGTCAGGGGCCGCCCGGCAGCGCCGGTACGGCGGAGGGGACGCGGTCGGCGGCGCCGGACGGGCCGAGGGCGCCGCCCTGCTCCGGGCCGGTGGAGGCGGGGGCCCGGCCGGGGGCTCCGCCCGCGGCGGCGCCGCGGTAGACGGCGACGAAGGCCAGGGCGACCATGCCGATGCCCATCAGGAGGGCGAGCAGCCAGGCGACGGGCCGGTGCCAGCGCACGGGCCCGTAGGTCGCGGGGGCGCCGTAGGGCCGGTCGAGGGGGTCGACGTCGTCGTCGGGGTCCGGGAGGTCGGAGTCGGGTCCGAAGGGGTCGTAGCCGTCGTCGTAGCGCTCGCCCCGGGCGTGGCCCCGGTGGGCGGCCTCCGCCTCGGCGGCCTCGGCCCGCGCCTCGGCGGCGGCCAGCAGGCGTTCGACGGCGCTCGGCTCACGGACCGTGGCGGCGCGTACGAAGTCCTCGTCGAAGACCACGGAGGCGAACTCTTCGTCCGACCCTCCGCGGTCGTGGTCGTCGTCGGGATTCCAGCCGTCGGGAAACGGCGAACCCCCCACGTCCTCCGGCACGGATCCAGAGTAGACCCGGGGGGTCGCTTCGGACAGGCGACGGGGGAAATCCGCCCGGCGGCCCACGCCCCGTCCGGTCAGCGCCGGACGTGTCCGTCGCCGGTGACGATGTACTTGGTGCTGGTGAGCTCCGGCAGGCCCATGGGACCCCTGGCGTGCAGCTTCTGGGTGGAGATGCCGATCTCGGCGCCGAAGCCGAACTGGCCCCCGTCGGTGAAGCGGGTGGAGGCGTTCACGGCGACCGTGGTGGAGTCGACCAGCTGGGTGAAGCGGCGGGCGGCCTGCTGCGAGGTGGTGACGATGGCCTCGGTGTGGCCGGAGGTCCACAGCCGGATGTGCTCGACCGCCCGGTCCAGCGAGTCGACCACCGCGGCGGCGATGTCGTAGGAGAGGTACTCGGTCTCCCAGTCCTCGGGGGTGGCCGGGACGACGGTGGCCCGGGAGCCCCGGGCGTACGCCGCCACCCGCTCGTCGGCGTGCACGGTGACCCCGGCGTCCGCGAGGGCGTCCAGGGCGCGCGGCAGGAACGCGGCGGCGATGTCCTGGTGGACGAGGAGGGTCTCGGCGGCGTTGCAGACGCTGGGCCGCTGGGCCTTGGAGTTGACGAGGATGTCGACGGCCGTGTCGAGGTCGGCCTGCGCGTCGACGTAGACGTGGCAGTTGCCGGTGCCGGTCTCGATGACGGGGACGGTGGACTCCTGGACGACGGTGTTGATCAGCGAGGCGCCGCCGCGCGGGATCAGCACGTCGACCAGCCCGCGGGCGCGCATCAGCTCGCGCACGCTCTCCCGGCTCTCGCCCGGCACGAGCTGCACGGCGTCGGCGGGCAGCCCGGCCCCGCCGATGGCGTCGCGGATCACCCGGACGAGGGCGGTGTTCGAGCGGTACGCGGAGGAGGAGCCGCGCAGCAGTGCCGCGTTCCCGGACTTCAGGCAGAGGGCGGCGGCGTCGGCGGTCACGTTGGGCCGGCCCTCGTAGATGATGCCGACCACGCCGAGCGGGACCCGGACCTGCCGCAGGTCGATGCCGTTGGGCAGGGTGGAGCCGCGGACGACCTCGCCGACCGGGTCGGGCAGCGCGACGACGTCGCGGACGTCGGCGGCGACGGCGCGGACCCGCTCCGGGGTCAGGACCAGCCGGTCGATCATGGCCTCGGGGGTGCCCCCGGCCCGGGCCGCGGCCACGTCCTGGGCGTTGGCCTCGACGATCTCGCTCGTGCGGACCTCCAGCGCGTCGGCGACGGCGAGCAGCGCGTCGTCCTTCGCGGCCCGCGGCAGCGGCGCGAGGTCGGCCGCGGCGGCCTTGGCCCGGTAGGCGGCCCGGGTGACCGGGGACATCGAGTCGTACGGCGAGAGCGTGGTCATGAGGGGAAGGGTAGTGCGCCGGGCCCGGGGTCCCGCTCCCGTTCCACACCCCGAGACATGGCCGGAGCCCGGTCGCCGGGCGGGGGCGGGGCCGGTCAGAAGGGGTGGACGCCGACGGGGGTGGCCGGGGCGGGCCCGTATCCGGCGGCGATGCGCTGGTGGTAGGTGGCCCGGTCGATGACCTCCAGGCCGACGATCTCCCAGGGCGGCAGCCCCGCGGTCTGCCGGTGCTCGCCCCAGAGGCGCAGGGCGACGGCCGCGGCGTCGTGCAGGTCCCGGGCCTCCTCCCAGTAGCGGATCTCGGCGTGGTCGTCGGCGTAGCGGCTGGTGAGCAGGAAGGGGTGGTCGTGGGCGAGCTGCTCCAGGGCGCGGCGGACCTCGGTGAGCGGGGCGCGGGCGCCGCTGACGCTGAGGGTGACGTGCCAGAGGCGCGGGATGTGCGCGGGCTCCTCGCCCCGGAACCGGTCGCCGGCGGCGACGCTGGTCAGGGTCCGCTCCTCGCCGGGCTGGCGGGACCCGCCGCGGCTCCCGCCGCCCCGTCCCCCGCCGCTTCCGCCGCGGCCTCCCGGCCCGCCCCCGGCCCGCCCGCTCACCGGGGAGCCGGTGCGGCCGCCGGGGCCGCCCCCGGCCCGGGAGCCCGTGCCGCCGCGGTGGCCGGGTCCCCCGCGGGACGCCGGCCCTGGGCGCGCTCCGCTCACGACGGCCTCCTTCACCCACACGTCGGCCCGGTGGTCGGCCGGGCCCCGTCACTGTGAGGAAAGTTGAGCAGGCCCCGGAAGATCCCGGGGCGGTTTTGCGGAACGTCCACCACCGATTCGGGGACGATTCGGCCCATTACGGGTGCAGGATCACCAGATCGTCCCTGTGTACGACCTCGCGTTCGTACGCGGGTCCCAGTTCGCGCGCCAGTTCGCGGGTGGAGCGGCCGATCAGCCGGGGGATCTCCCGGGCGTCGAAGTTGACCATGCCGCGGGCGACCGCGCGTCCGGCGGTGTCCCGCAGCTCCACCGGGTCGCCCGCGCCGAAGTCGCCCTCGACGCCCGCGATCCCGGCCGGCAGCAGTGACTTGCGGCCCTCCACGACCGCCCGCACCGCCCCGTCGTCCAGGACCAGGGCGCCCTGCGGGGCGGAGGCGTGCTGGAGCCAGAGCAGCCGGTCGGCGGAGCGGCGGCCGGTGGGGTGGAAGTAGGTGCCGGTGTCGCCGCCGGCCAGCGCCTCGGCCGCGTGCACCGCGCTGGTGAGCACGACCGGGATGCCGGCGGCGGCGGCGATCCGGGCCGCCTCGACCTTGGTGGCCATGCCGCCGGTGCCCACCCCGGCCCGGCCGGCGCTGCCGATCTCGACGTCCGCGAGGTCGGCGGGGCCGCGCACCTCCGCGATCCGCGAGGTCCCGGGGCGGGAGGGGTCGCCGTCGTAGACGCCGTCGACGTCGGAGAGCAGCACCAGCAGGTCGGCGTGGACGAGGTGGGCGACGAGGGCCGCGAGCCGGTCGTTGTCGCCGAAGCGGATCTCGTCGGTGGCGACGGTGTCGTTCTCGTTGACGACCGGGAAGGCGCCCATCGCCAGCAGCTTGTCCAGGGTGCGCGAGGCGTTGCGGTGCTGGGAGCGGCGGCTCATGTCGTCGGTGGTCAGCAGGATCTGGCCGACCCGGACGCCGTAGCGGGCGAAGGAGGCGGTGTAGCGGGCGACCAGGAGGCCCTGGCCGACGCTGGCGGCGGCCTGCTGCCGGGCCAGGTCGCGGGGGCGGCGGCGCAGACCCAGCGGGGCGAGCCCGGCGGCGATGGCGCCGGAGGAGACGAGGACGACCTCCCGGTCCCCGCCGCGCGCCTTGGCCAGCACGTCGACGAGCGCGTCGACCCGGTCGGCGTCCAGTCCGCCGGACGCGGTGGTCAGCGAGGAGGAGCCGACCTTCACCACGACCCTGCGGGCCTCTCCCACGCTCTCCCTCGCCCCTGCCACAGTGCCGCCCGCCCTCTCCCGTCGCCCCGCGGCCGGTCCGGTCGCTCGCCGGGTAATCTACGCGAAACCCGCGCCGCCCCGCGTGCCCGTCCGCAGCCCGGACGCGACACCCCGGGACCCGGCGCCGGAAGGGCCCCGGACGCGCACCCGGCGGCCGGCCGGGGACGGTCCCGGACGGGGTGGGAGCGGTGCCGGTCCGGCGGTCCGGGGCGCGCGGCCCGTGATGGCCCGCAACGCCCGCGCCGCCGCACCGCGCCCGTCCCTCCCCGCCGCGCCTGCCCCCGCCGTCGCCCCGTCCCGGCCGCAGGCGCCGCCATCCCACGGCGGTCGCCTGCGTGCCGGAGCGGCCGCCCCGCCTCATCCGACGGCACCCCCGTACCTGTCACAGCCTCGTCACGAATCGCGCCGCCCCGTCCGTACCGCCGGACCCGTCCGTCCCGTCGGCCGGTGCGGTGCGCGGGGCCCGGCGGCGCGCCGTCCCGCGCGGTCGGTGAACGGCCGGGCCCCGGGCCGCCGGACGTCCGCCCGCCCCGCTCCGCGCCCCCGCCCCGGGGACCTCCCGCCCCTTCCGTCCCGCCGCGTGTCCCGTTCCTCCCGTGACCGGCCCCTTCGTTCCGCGCGGCGCCACCCGGGAGTTGGGCCCGCGCGCGGTCCCGCCCCCGAGCCGGGGAAAGCCGCCGGGGCACGCGGGGCCCGGGGGACGCGGAGTGCGGAAAGCCCAACAGGTTCCCGGATGTGAGGAAGTTCTCCCCGCGCGGCGCCCGGAGCGATTCATCCGTCCCGCGCGGGGCAATTGCCTCGGTGGCACGGCACGGGCCGTCCGGCTACCGTGCCCGCCGTAACTCCACGTGAATCCTTTACGCTGATGCGGCGGCGCGCTCCCGGCCGACCGGCGCCCGGAACGCTTCCGGTACCAGCCCGCGGTCCCGTGGTCAGTTCTCGGAACAGGTTGTAAGGATGCCCAAACTCTCTCTCGTCGTCCCGGTCTACAAGGTGCAGGGCTATCTGCCCGAGTGCCTCGACTCCGTACTCGGACAGGACCGCGCGGACTTCGAGATCATCGCGGTCGACGATTGCTCGCCCGACGGGTCCGGCGCAATTCTCGACGAGTACGCGGCACGGGACTCCCGCATTCATGTGATTCACCTCACGGAGAATGTCGGTCTGGGACGGGCGCGCAACGCGGGGCTGGAAAAGGCCACCGGCGATTACGTGTTGTTCCTGGACAGTGACGACACCCTGTCCCCCGGCGCGCTGTCCGCGATCAGCGACCGGATCGAGGCCACCGGAGAGCCGGAGATCCTCGTCTTCGACTACGCCCGCACCTACTGGGACGGGCGGGTCCGCCCCAACCTCCGCGCCGATCTGCTGAAGGTCCAGGGCCCCGACGTCTTCCCGCTCACCGAGCGCCCGCAACTGCTGGACCTGCTCCAGATCGTGTGGAACAAGGCGTACCGGCGGGACTTCATCACCCGCACCGGCCTGACCTTCCCGCCCGGGTACTACGAGGACGCCCCCTGGACGTTCTGCTCGATGATCAGCGCCGAGCGGATCGCCGTCCTGGACCGGGTCTGCGTGCTCTACCGGCAGCGCCGCGAGGGCGGGAACATCCTCAAGACCGTCAGCCGCAAGCACTTCGACGTCTTCGACCAGTACCAGCGGGTCTTCGACTACCTCGACGCCCACGAGGAACTCGCCCGGTGGCGCGCGCCGCTGTTCCGCAAGATGGCCGACCACTACCTGACCGTCCTGGAGCGCCCCGGCCGCCTCCCGCAGGACGCGCGGGCGGAGTTCTTCCACCGCGCCTCGGCGGACTACCGCGCCCGTCTCCCCGAGGGGTTCGAGCGCCCGGCCGCCGGCCGCGGCCACAAGTACGCCCTGCTGGAGCGCGACGCCTACGCCACCATGGTCAGCGCCCTGGCCGCGGTGAAGTTCCGCCAGCGCGTGCGGACCCGTGCCCGCACCGCCCTCAACCGCTCCAAGCGCGGCGCGATGGGTGCCTTCTACCAGTCGCAGCTCCGGCTGCCGCTGGACGAGGACCTGGTGCTGTTCTCCGCGTACTGGAGCCGCAGCGTCTCCTGCAACCCCGCCGCCATCGACGCCGAACTGGCCCGCCGGGCACCGCACATGCGCCGCGTCTGGGCGATCCGGCCGGAGTCCGCGGCCGCCGTGCCGGAGGGCGTGCGGGCGGTCCGGGTGGGCTCGCGGGAGTACTGGGCCGCCGTGGCGCGCGCCAAGTACCTCGTGAACAACGTGAACTTCGGGGACTCGGTCGTCAAGCGCGAGGGCCAGGTCCATGTGCAGACCCACCACGGCACCCCGTTGAAGACCATGGGCCTGGACCAGCAGAAGTACCCGGCCTCCACCGACATGGACTTCGAGAAGCTCCTGGAGCGGTGCGACCGCTGGGACTTCAGCGTCAGCTCCAACCGCTTCTCCACGGTGGTGTGGGAGCGGGTCTACCCCTGCTCGTACACCACCCTGGAGACCGGCTACCCGCGCAACGACGTGCTCGTCAGCGCCACCGCCGAGGACGTGCGCGCGGCGCGGGCGACGCTGGGACTGGCCGACGGCGCCCGGGTGTTCCTGTACATGCCGACGCACCGCGAGTACCAGCCGGGCTTCACCCCGCCGCTGGACCTGGCCCGGCTCTCCACCGAACTCGGCCCGGACGCCACGGTGCTGGTCCGCGGCCACTACTTCTACGGCGGCTCCCCGCACATCGCGGAGCTGCGCCGCACCGGACGCGTCGTGGACGTCTCCGGGCACGCCCGGGTGGAGGAGCTGTACCTCGCCGCGGACGCGCTGATCACGGACTACTCCTCGGCGATGTTCGACTACGCCGTGCTGGACCGGCCCGTCATCAGCTACGTCCCCGACTGGGACGTGTACTCGGCCGTCCGCGGCACCTACTTCGACCTGCTCCGGGAGCCGCCCGGCGTGGTCGCCACCACCCAGGCGGAACTGATCGGGCTGCTCGCGTCGGGCGCGTACGACAGCCCGGAGGCGACCGCGCGGCGCGACGCCTTCCGCCGTCGTTTCTGCGAGTTCGACGACGGGCACGCGGCCGAACGCGTCGTCCGGCGCGTCTTCCTCGGTGACGAGAGCCCCCTGCCGATCGTCCCGTTCGACGACCGCTCCCACGCCCCGACCCCCGCCCAGGCGCTCGCACCGGTCGAGCGGGCCTGACCCGGAAAGGAGATCACCAAGCCATGGCCCCTCGGCTCAGTGTCATCGTCCCCATCTACGACGTGGAGCGCTACCTCCCCGACTGCCTGGACTCGCTCGCGGCGCAGACCTTCCGCGACTTCGAGGTCCTGATGGTGGACGACGGTTCGCCCGACGGCTCCGCCGACATCGCCGCGGAATACGCCTCCCGGGACCCGCGGTTCAAGCTCATACGCAAGGAGAACGGCGGCCTCGGCGCGGCCCGCAACACCGGCGCCTCCCGTCTGGCGCCCGAGTCGGAGTTCCTGACCTTCGTCGACAGCGACGACCTCATACCCCCGGACGCCTACCGGCTGATGGTCGGCAGCCTGGACGAGAGCGGCTCCGACTTCGCCACCGGCAACGTCTTCCACCTCAAGGGCGAGAAGTCCTGGCAGGTCCCGCTGATGCGGATGCTGGCCGGCGAGGCCCGGGTGAGCACCCACATATCCCGCTACGCCAAGCTCGTCGCCGACCGCATCGCCTGCAACAAGGTCTTCCGCCGCTCCTTCTGGGACAAGCACGGCTTCGCCTTCCCCGAGGGCCGGCTGTACGAGGACACCCCGGTCACCCTGCGGGCCCACTACCTGGCCGAGAACGTCGACGTCATCTCGGAGCCCTGCTACTACTGGCGGCTGCGCGAGGGCGAGTCCGCCCCCTCGATCACGCAGCGCCGCACCGACCCGGCCGGTGTCCGCGACCGCGTCACCTCCGTCATGGAGATCAGCTCCTTCCTCGCCGGACGGAGCGGTGAGACCAACGCCCGGCTCAAGCGCGAGTACGACACCCGCGTCCTCATGGACGACCTGCGGCTGTTCCTCAACGTGGTGCCGGACGGCGACGAGGAGTACCGCGCCGAGTTCCTGCGCTCCGCCAACCGCTTCCTCGACAGCATCGACCCCAAGCTCGTCATGGAGCTGCCGGCCGAACTGCGCGTGCAGTGGCTGCTGGTGCGCAAGCACCAGATGGAGGAGCTGATCGCCCTCCTGGCCGGGCAGCGCCGCCGGGAGACGCCCGAGGTCAGCGGCCTGCTCCGGAAGTACGCCTCGTTCCCCTCGCTGGCCGGCGCGGACCTCCAGCTCCCCCGGGGCGCCCTCCGCATCGACCAGCACCTCCGGATGCGGGCCCCGCTCCAGGAGATCAAGTGGGTCGACGGCAAGCTGGTGCTGTCCGGCAACGCCTGGATCGACAAGATCGACCTGGCCTCGCGGCACTCCTCGGTCAAGGTCCTCCAGCTCCGCAAGGACCGCTCCCGGCGCCGCGTCCTGCTGCCGGCCCGCGGTGTGCAGCGCCCCGAGGTCACCACCAACTCCGGCCAGGACCGCTACAACTACGACTGGGCGGGCTGGGAGGTCACCCTCGACCCGGCCAAGCTCCGCAAGGGCGGCGAGTGGCAGGAGGCGCTCTGGCACGTGGGCCTGGGCATCTTCGCCTCCGGCCTGGTGCGCCGGCACTCCGTCCACTCCAGCGGCGGCGCGCCGTGCAACTTCCCGCCGTACCACTGGCTGAGCCCGGACTTCCGGCTGATGCCGGCCGTCGAGCGGGGCGCGCTGAAGCTGCGCATCGAGAAGGTCCGCGCCCTGATCACCGACCGCGCCCTGGAGGGCGACCGGATCCGGGTGACCGGTGAGATCCGCGAGCCGCTGGCCGAGGGCGAGCGGGTGACGCTGCGGGTCAAGAACCAGAAGGGCGCCGAGACCTTCGACTACCCCGTCACCGTCGAACGCGTCGGGGACCGCCAGGAGTTCTCCGTCCTGGTGCCGGTCGCCGACGTGGCCCTGGTCTTCCACGAGGGCGTCGACGAGATCGCCCAGCCGGAGAAGCGGACCTGGTCCACCGTGCTGGTCGCCACCGACGCGCGGGGCGGCGAGCGGCGCTTCGGCACCGTGATGCGCGAGGGGCTGGGCGACGCCGAGTTCCCGCTGCCCGACTCCCTCGGGGAGCAGGCGCACCTGGTGCAGGTCGCGGTGATCGCGGGCCACACCGGCTTCCTGAAGTTCTCCGGCCGCACCCGCCGGGCCGTGCTCGAGGGCGCGGACGTCCGGGACGGGCGGATCACCCTCTCCGCCCGGGTCGACCCGCGGCTCACCGGCTCCCGCTTCCTGCTCAAGCCGCGCAGCCGGTACGAGGAGCGGTTCGTCGAGACCACCTGGGGCGAGGACGGCCGCTTCGAGGTGGCCTTCGACCCGTCCCTCCTCGGCGGCGACGGCGGGGCTCCGCTGCGCGCCGGACGCTGGAACATCTTCCTGCGGCCGGACGAGGAGGGCGTGCCCGACGTGCCCTTCGTCATCGACCGGCTGGCCTCCGACGCCTTCCCGGTCCAGGCCGAACTGCGCGGCCGGCGCTACTGGCTGGAGAACCGCTGGGGCGACTTCCCGCAGCTCAACGCCCGCTCCGAGCTGAGCGACCTGGAGCGCGGACCGTACCGCCAGCGGCAGTTGCGCGCCGAGGTCTACGAGCCGCTGTTCCAGCAGCCGCTCAAGGAGCAGGTCTTCTACCTGAGCTACAACGGCAAGCAGTTCTCCGACAGCCCGCGCGCCATGTACGAGGAACTGGTGCGCCGCGACTCGGAGCTGAAGCACCTCTGGGCGGTCCGCGACGGCCAGGTCACGCTGCCCGAGGGCGTGGAGCCGGTCCGGATGTGGGGCCGGGAGTGGTACGAGGCGCTGGCCTCCAGCCGCTACATCGTCACCAACGCCCACCTGCCCGACTGGGTGGTGCGCCGTCCCGGCCAGGTCATCGTGCAGACCTGGCACGGCACGATGCTGAAGAAGATCGGGCACGACATCGAGACGCTGCACTTCGACCGCGAGTACCAGAACCGCCTGGCGCTGGAGGCGAAGAACTGGAGCCTGCTCGTCTCCTCCAACCGCTTCTCCACGCCGATCCTGAAGCGCGCCTTCTCCTACGAGGGCGAGATCCAGGAGTCGGGCTACCCGCGCAACGACTACCTGTACTCGCCCGAGCGGGACGCCATCGCGGAGCGGGTCAGGGAGCGGCTGGGGCTGCCCGCCGGGAAGAAGGTCGTGCTGTACGCGCCGACCTGGCGGGACGACCAGTCGCACAGCGCCGGGCAGTACCGCTTCGACCTGCGCATCGACCTGGACGACGCGCGGCGGCGGCTGGGCGACGACCACGTGCTGCTGATCCGCCGCCACTCCAACGTGGTGGACGCGGTGCCGGGCGCGGGCAACGGGTTCGTCTTCGACGTCTCGGAGTACCCGGACATCGCGGACCTCTACCTCGCGGCCGACATGATGATCACGGACTACTCGTCGGTGATGTTCGACTACGCGCACCTGAAGCGGCCGATGCTGTTCTTCACCTACGACCTGGAGCACTACCGGGACACGCTGCGCGGGTTCTACTTCGACTTCGAGCAGGACTCCCCCGGACCTCTGATCAACAACTCCAAGGAGCTGGTGGACGCGATCCGGGACGTCGACCGGGTGCGGACGGAGTACCAGGAGCGGTTCGACCGCTTCCACCACCTCTTCTGCGACCTGGACGACGGCGGCGCCTCGGCGCGGGTCGTGGACCGGATGCTGGAGCAGGCCCGGGAGCTGTGACCCGGCCCTGAGCCCCGGAACGGGCCGGGCCCCGCGCGTGACGCGCGGGGCCCGGCCCGTTCCCGTGACCGCGCCCGCCGGTCAGCGGCGGTCAGCCGTCCCCCGTGCCGCGCAGTCGCCGCCGGATGCGCCGCCGCCCGGCGGCCAGGATGCGGGACGGGGTGCAACGGCGGCGGGGGGTGCGGCACGGCGCGGCGGCGGAGGCGGCCGGGGCGGCGGGCGCCGGCTTCGGCTTGACGGCCTTCTTCGGCCGGGGGACCAGGGTGGTCAGGGCGGTCAGCTCCTCCAGGGAGCCCTCGCGGATCAGCCGGCACCGGAGCCGGGCCAGCGGCGGCAGCGAGTCGACCACCTCACCGGGGAAGCAGGCGTCCATCAGCTCGTCGGCCAGTTCCATGTACCGGCGGCGCGTCGGCTCGGGCAACGCGGCGAACCGCCCCCCGAAGCGGCCGAGCACCTCCAGGCTGAGCCAGCGGTAGAGCAGCGAGTTGCGCCGCTCACCGGCCGGGACGTGCCGGGCGACGATCTCCACCACGTCGCGGACGTTGCCGTAGAACGGCTCCGGGTCGGGCACCTGCTGGGTCAGGTGGGGGAAGTCGTCGCGGTGGACGAGGTAGTAGCAGTCGTAGTCCGCGACCACGGAGATGGAACGGGCCAGCAGATAGGCGGGGACGACGAAGACCTGCTCCTCGGCCAGCCGCAGGCCCTCCGCGAACCGCAGCCCGTGCTCCACGACCAGCGAGCGCCGGAAGAGCTTCTGGGCGGTCAGCGACCAGACGGCCTTGGCGGTGAAGACGTCGCCGCCCTCGACGTTCCGGCGGAAGGGGGTGACGGGGGCCGAGCGGCCCACCCCCTTGATCCGGCCGAGCACCACGTCGGACCGGTTGCGCTCGGCCGCCGCCACCATCCGTTCCAGCGCCTCGGTGCCGAGGTAGTCGTCCGGGTCCGCGAAGAACAGGAACTCCCCGCGCGCCATGGCGATGGCCCGGTTGCGGGGGCCGCCCGGGGCGCCGGAGTTCTCCTGGTGGACCACCCTGATCCGGCCGGGGTGCCGCTCGGCCCAGGCGTCGAGCAGCGCACCGCCCCCGTCGGTGGAGCCGTCGTCCACCGTCACGACCTCGACGCTGCCGAAGCCGATCGACTGGTCGACGATCGACTGGAGGCACTGCGGCAGGTGTTCGGCGGCGTTGTAGACCGGGATGATCACCGACACCTTGGGGTGGTCGGCCGGTTGGGTGTCGGCGGGCGCGAAGCCCATATCGTCTCCCCCAGAGCGCGCGACAAAGGGACTTTCTCCCTAAGAGCGAACTCTGGGGCAACCGGTTTCACCACGGGTCGAACACTGATTCAAGATTACGCAACGGACAATTGGTTGCGTTGTCTTCCGGACTCAGAAGGGCTCGAAGTCGTCAAACTCGCGCTGGTACTCGTCGCGCTCGGCCTGGCGGTCGCGGCGGCGCTGGGCGGCCGGGCGGGGCTCCTCGAAGCGGTGGTCCTCACCGCGCCGGCCCAGCATCTCGGCCCCGGCGGTCACCGAGGGCTCCCAGTCGAAGACGACCGCGTTCTCCTCGGGGCCGATGGCGACGCCGTCGCCGCCGCGCGCCCCGGCCTTCATCAGCGCGGCCTCGACACCGAGGCGGTTCAGCCGGTCGGAGAGGTAGCCGACGGCCTCGTCGTTGGTGAAGTCCGTCTGGCGGACCCAGCGTTCGGGCTTCTCGCCGCGGACCCGGAACAGCCCGTCCTCCTCCTGGGTGACGGTGAAGCCCGTGTCGTCGACGGCCCGCGGCCGGATGACGATGCGGGTCGCCTCCTCCCGGGGGCGGTCGGCGCGCGCCTTGGCGACCAGTTCGGCCAGCGCGTACGACAGCTCCTTGAGCCCCTTGTGGGCCACCGCCGACACCTCGAAGACCCGCAGGCCGCGCGCCTCCAGATCGGGCCGGACCAGCTCCGCGAGGTCCCGTCCGTCGGGCACGTCGGTCTTGTTGAGGACGACCAGCCGCGGCCGGTTCCCGAGCCCGCCGTACTGGCGCAGCTCCTCCTCGATGGTGTCCAGGTCGGAGACCGGGTCGCGGTCCGACTCCAGCGTCGCGGTGTCCAGTACGTGCACCAGCACGCTGCACCGCTCGACGTGGCGCAGGAACTCGAGGCCCAGGCCGCGTCCCTGGCTGGCGCCGGGGATCAGCCCGGGTACGTCGGCGATGGTGTAGACGGTCGAACCGGCGGTCACCACACCGAGGTTGGGGACCAGGGTGGTGAACGGGTAGTCGGCGATCTTCGGCTTGGCGGCGCTGAGCACGGAGATCAGCGAGGACTTGCCGGCGCTCGGGTAGCCGACCAGCGCCACGTCGGCGACGGTCTTCAGCTCCAGGACGACGTCCCGCAGGTCCCCCGGCTCGCCGAGCAGCGCGAAGCCGGGCGCCTTGCGCCGGGCCGAGGAGAGCGCCGCGTTGCCGAGGCCGCCCCGGCCGCCCTGGGCGGCGACGAAGGAGGTGCCGTGCCCGACCAGGTCGGCCAGGACGTTGCCCGCCTTGTCGAGGACGACGGTGCCGTCGGGGACCATCAGCACCAGGTCCTGGCCGTCCTTGCCGGAGCGGTTGCCGCCCTCGCCGGGCCTGCCGTTGGTGGCCTTGCGGTGCGGGGAGTGGTGGTAGTCCAGCAGCGTGGTGACCGACTGGTCGACGGTGAGGATCACGTCGCCGCCCCGGCCGCCGTTGCCGCCGTCCGGCCCGCCCAGCGGCTTGAACTTCTCACGGTGGACGGAGGCACAGCCGTGGCCTCCGTTACCCGCGGCGACGTGCAGCTCGACGCGGTCCACGAAGGTGGTCATGGTGGGGTGCCTCCAGAAAGTGCGGATGTCTCAGTATCAACACGCGAAAGGCGGACCCGCTTCCCGGCCGGGAAGTGAGGTCCGCCTCGCGAAGCGCTCGGGTCAGGCGACCGGAACGATGTTCACGACCTTGCGGCCGCGGCTGGTGCCGAACTGCACCGAGCCGGCCTGCAGGGCGAACAGCGTGTCGTCGCCGCCGCGGCCGACGCCCGCGCCCGGGTGGAAGTGGGTGCCGCGCTGGCGGACGAGGATCTCACCGGCGTTCACGACCTGACCGCCGAAGCGCTTCACGCCGAGCCGCTGGGCATTGGAGTCGCGACCGTTCCGGGTGGACGATGCGCCCTTCTTGTGTGCCATGTCTCTTCAGTCCCTTACTTCGCGGCCGCGGGGATCTCAGTGACCTTGATCGCCGTGTACTGCTGGCGGTGGCCCTGACGACGGCGGTAGCCGGTCTTGTTCTTGTAGCGCAGAATGTCGATCTTCTGGCCCTTGTGGTGGTCCACGACCTCGGCCTGGACCTTGATCCCGGCCAGCACCCACGGGTCGCTGGTGACCGCGTCGCCGTCGACGACGAGCAGGGTCGAGAGCTCGACCGTGTCGCCGACCTTGGCGGTGGAAATCTTGTCAACCTCGACGATGTCGCCGACAGCAACCTTGTGCTGGCGACCGCCGCTGCGCACGATGGCGTACACGCGGATCTCACTCTCTCGCTCGGGAACGGCACCCCCGCAGTCCAGCCACCCGGTGACACACGCGGACGGCCTCTCCCGATGGCGGCCGACGAGGGCCCTCACCCGGAAGGAAGAGGTTTACGGAGATGTGGCGGGTCAGTCGACACGCCGACGGTCAAGATTACGGTCCCGTCCGACCGGGGTCAAACCGGGCCCGGCGGCCCCGGCCGCGCGCACGGCCGGAGCCCGGACGTCCCGCGCGGCTCAGCCCCCGACGGAGGCCGTGTACTCGGCGTACGCCGCCCTGATCCGGCCGGGCGGCAGATCGAGGTGCTCCAGGATGGTGTAGCGGCCGGGCCGGGTCTGCGGGGCGAACTCCACCGCCCGCGCGAACTCGTCGTCGTCGAAGCCGATCTCCCCGGCCAGCACCGGCAGCCCGTGCCGCCGCAGCACCTCCGCCATCAGCCGGGAGCCCTCCTCGTCGCCCCGCAGGTGCGTGGCGAAGGCCGCGCCGATGCCCACCTGCTCGCCGTGGCTGGCGGCGCGCCGGGGGTACAGCAGGTCCAGGGCGTGGCTGATCTCGTGGCAGGCGCCGGAGGAGGGCCGGGTGTGCCCGGCGATCGACATGGCGATGCCCGACAGCACCAGCCCCTCGGAGAGCACCGTGAGGAAGCCGTCGTCGCCGCAGCCGCCGGGGTGGCGCAGGACCGCCTCCCCGGCCTGGCGGGCCATGGCGGCGGCCAGGCCGTCGACCCGCTCGCCGTTGACCCGGTGGGCCAGCTCCCAGTCCGCGACCGCCGAGATGTTGGAGACGGCGTCGCCGATCCCGGAGCGCACGAAGCGGATCGGGGCCTCGCGTATCACCGCGAGGTCGACCACCAGCGCGATGGGCGTCGGCACCCCGTAGGAGCCGCGCCCCGCGTCGTTGTCGAGGATCGAGACGGGCGAGCAGATGCCGTCGTGGGAGAGGTTGGTGGCGACGGCCACCATGGGCAGCCCGACGCGGGCGGCGGCGAACTTGGCGCAGTCGATGATCTTGCCGCCGCCGAGCCCGACGACCGCGTCGTAGCGGCCGCTCTTCATGGCGTCGGCCAGCCGCACCGCGTCGTCGATGGTGCCGCCGCCCACCTCGAACCACTCGGCGCCGGGCAGCGACGGGGCGACCCGCTCGCGCAGCCGCGCGCCGGAGCCGCTGCTGATCGCCACGGCGAGCCGGCCGGACTGGGAGACCCGCTGGTCCGCGAGGACGGTGGCGAGGTCGTCGAGGGCTCCGGGGCGGATGTCGACGACGACCGGCGACGGGATGAGCCGCGTCAGTACCGGCACGCGATCTCCCTGCCCCGGGCCA